>JABDPQ010000251.1 GCA_013042695.1 Desulfobacterales bacterium
TGTATGAAAAGCGATCGCGTGCCATTCTGCAGAATTGGCCAGGCCAGGCTTAAAGCAGTTAAAGCCGGCATGCTTAAAAAGCGCCCAAATATCGTCGTCGGAGCTCGACCAGGCCTAAGCCAGGCAAACAATAGTGTTGCTGAGATAATACCAATACGCTGCAGCAAGGATCCAAGTGGCTCTTCCTGAAGACGTCTTTCCTGCAGTGTCAGAGCATTGCGTTCTGAGCGCTCCTCCTTGAAAGCACTCAGTGACCACGAACCTAATACGGTATTGACCCGATCTAAAATTTCCTCAGAGGATGCCTCAACAGCCTCGTAATAAATGAGCACGGTACATGATAGCGTTGATAACTCTGCAGAATGGACGGCAACACCGTCCTTCAGTTCCTGGATGATCGCCTGGTTGTAAGCCTCAAGATATCGCAATCCACCGCAATAGATGCGCACACGACCCGGAAGGGCGTGACGAATTTCGCAATTCATCAAGGGGGTTCTTTTATTGGAAAACATCAGTAGGTATCCTCAATCGGTCATCAAGATGCAAACGATGTGAAACCGCACTTTGTAACCATGATTTTAAACGAAGTCTAATAATATCAGGATCTTTTCCTTTTATTTGTTCAAAATCGTCAAGATGAGCGTGGAAAATTTTGGTAATGGATGTGAGAAACGTTAAGATTTCTGATTCTGTGAGCCTTTTATCGTCGTATCTCAATAGAATATTTCCTGTAGCTGGGCTAGGAATCACGTCGTCAATACCCTTAGGTGTCTGCAAGAGATCAACGATTACCGATATCCAATGCCCGTTCCTGCGAGAGATTTTTTTCAACAAAGGGACATGCAGCCTCAACCGACCGGGGATGGAATGCACTACCTTCGGTCTCAAAAACAGCAAGGCCCCCTTGTGCAACAAATTCATCAATCGATGCCCTTTTTGTATCTCATCAGATTAAAAGCCCACCAGATGAGTGTTACCCCCGTTGGCAATGCACCCCATCTATCGCGAATCAGTTGCCTGCCGCCGAGTATCAGCAGTATTGCTATAGCAAGCGTCCGGAGGTCGATGATTCCATGTGTCTCGTCATAAACAGCTCGGTTCAGACTGCCGCTCATCTCATTAAGTTCTCGAAGTATTATGGGATTAACAGGTTTTTCAAGCTGCTCCTCAAGTCCCAAAAGGCGTGCCACGACACTAAAGAGGAAAACCGGATCTAATATTTGCTGATTAAAACGTATGACCAGACTGCCAGTGACACTATTTGTACTGACCTGATCGATTCCTTTGAGGCTGCTGAGCTGATCGATTCCAGAGAGTACTCTGTCATTTTTTTCCTGCAATGCTGGAATTCTCAAACGAATTCGCCCCGGCAATACATGGGCAATCTGCAAGGGTCCTGTATTTTGATAAGGAATCCCTTGCAAATCCGACCTCTTTTTAACTCGTCCCACCAGCGCCGCAATTATCATTCCGGTAACAATATGCATCGCCTATCCTCACGAGCTGCTCAGGCAGCAATTGTAATCAATTTCAGTTTTGACGCTTCTTCAACAATTCACATTACCCATAAATAGGTAGTTGCTTTTGCCTGTTGGGTCAACCGCTATAGCGAAGCCTCTCAGGATCTTATAAGCTCACAATGTGAGATGCACAGAACAATTTACCGGGGCTAATTATCCTATGAACCATATTACTTATGATTCTCGGAAAGGTCAAATTATTTTCAATCAGTGATCAGGAAGTCAAGCATTGTTAGCCAAAACTAATTATTCTTCATGTACCAGCTTATGGGTAATGATCAAAATCATGCAGAGACAGAGGATGAATTATTTTGCAGTTGACTGGCGTGGGTGCACGCGTGTTTGGCCAACCTGAAGGGCTTGCTCTGTGGGACGGTCAATCCTTGCTGTATTAATACGATAGTGCAGACGCTTCAGCCAAGCTTCTGAAGAACAGGCGAAGTCAACAAGTATCTCAAGACGTATTAAGACCTCGTCGCTGATGACGTGTTCCAACCGGTGTACCTCGGAAAAGGCCTTTTCTGAATCCATACCGCAGACATCGACAAGAAGACGGGTTAAACAATCATCACGCCTTATAATCGCTTTTGCAAGCGCAGTCCCTTTGTCGGTAAGTACGATATCGCCATGTGATTCATGATGTACAAAGCCTTTGTTGACCAGGGATGAAATGAATTTGGACACACTGGCCCGCTTTACCCCGAGATTTTCAGCCAACTCACTTGGTCTTACAGGTTTGGAGTGCGACATCAGGTAAATCGCTTCGATATAATTTTCCTGTGCAG
>JABDPQ010000255.1 GCA_013042695.1 Desulfobacterales bacterium
CTTCCACCGCTATCGCCGTGTCCCGAAAAACGACTAGGGCTTCAGCCATGCGCCCGATTTCATCATAGCTTCCAGGATGTGGCAGTGGAGCCCTGAGGTTGCCATCGGCAATGGCGAGCATACTGTCGCTTAGTGCAGTGAGACGAGCGATCAGGTTACGGCCCACATAGAGCCAGACGATGAGCAGTGAACTGATAAGGCTTAAAGCAGCGACACTGATCAATATATTTCTGTTCAAGTTTTGGAGCAGGACCGCTTGATCATGTGCGGTCTCGATTTCCTGGGTGGCATGGTTCACCAGATAATTGACTCTATTACTCAGATATCTGGAAAAACGGACATTAACAGCTAAGAGGTCTTCAGCTTCTGATATAATTTCAAGCTCTTGCTTTCTAATTTGGGAAAGGCTTGATGGGCCCACGGTCAAACCCTCAATAATGGTGATTTGTTTGTCGAGACGCCTTTTTGCCCGGGGTGATACTGCTTGGGCGACCTCGGTGAGTTCCTTTAGGGATTGTCTCAAAGGGAACACCAGCACATCGATCTGCTCAGCAGTATGGGCATCAGTGATTTTTAGTAGATCGGTGTGGATGGTATCTACCAGCAGCGAGGCTCTCTGCTGGGGGATCAAATCGATGATCGATGTGGCAAGCTTTACCTGGTCACCACTTAATTGACCATTCCCAGCTATTTCTAAAGATCTATACCAGTCGGCTATCTGGGCGCCGAGAATGCGTTCGCTTGGCGAGAGAATTCGTTGGGCGATATTGTTGGCCTGGGTAAGCTCTCGAAGCCGTTTTTCCTGGTTGGCAACAATCGCTAGCCGTTTTTTTACGAGCTCGTTGAGGCCCTCGAGATTTCTGCTCACGGCGGATGCAAACCTTATCACATCAGGTGATAAATCGTCTTCTGTTTCAGAATGAATAATTTTCTCCAGTAAAGGCTCAAGGTCTTTAATTTGACTGGCAATTTCATCCGAGACTTCTACCCGGGCGCTTTCAGTGGTGACATTGAGCAATGCAGGCGCGGCGCGAACCACACTCTCAACTTTCCGAGACAGTTCCAGCCAGGAAAGCGCTTCTGGAACACGCTGCTGGGTTATTTTGTTGAGCGCTTCTCCAACCTGAGAAAGTGAGTATAATCCGGAAAAAGCGGCGATGAGAGAGAACATCGAGATTGTCAGAAAGGCGAGGAGCAACCTGCCGCGAACGCCCATTAATTGTTTTTTTGCGCGCTCAGACATTTTTACAGGTGCCCGCACTTCAATCTCGGTGACTATGTTTGAGAAGAAGCTTCTTGAAGCTGGAATGATAGATTATGTTATTGTACAGGTACGTACCCCTCTTTTTCGAAAACATTCCAGACAAATGAACTGATACCGGTTACATCGCCTTTTTCATCAAAACCAATCGTTCCCATTACGGTATCAAAGGATTCTGTTTTCAGCACTTTTATGACATCTTCAAGATCCAATGAGTTTGCTTTGCTTACTGCTTGCGCCCAGACTTGAACGGCACCATATCCGTATAGCGTATAACCCTCTGGCTCGAATCCATACTCTTCGCGTACTGCGGCAACCACATCTTCGGCCTCGGGTTTTAAACGCATATCTGGCGCAAAGGTAAAATACGTTCCCATACCCGCCTCACCAGCATAAAGTTGAAAGTCAGGGCTTACAAGTGCATCACCAGACACAAGACTGATATTGGGTAGTGCTTTCTTGGCTTGACGGATAATGATCCCAATATCTGCCTCGTAACCACCGGCATAGAGCACGTCTATCTGGTGTTCCGCCAATTTGTCCACTATGGATTGGTAATCCTTCTGGTCCCTGGTATAGCTAGTGAAAAGCGATTCGTTTACGCCGCGATTGTTTAACTGCTCTTTCGTATATTGGGCCAAGCCTTTGCCATACGCCTCACCGTCGTGGATAATCGCAATGTTTCCATCGCCGTGGTTATCTGCTAGAAAGTTGCCGGCTATGGTTCCCTGCTGATCATCGCGCCCGATAACCCGAAACACATTGGGGCCGCCTTCATCGGTTACTTTGGGATTGGTGGAAGCCGGAGAAATCATCAGAATCCCGGCGTCTTCATAGATTTCGCTTGCCGCCAGCGAACAGCCGGAACAGAGATGACCGGCGACAAAAACCACACCCTCGTTTACTAATTGGCGTGCAACTGCTTTTGCTTGTCTGGACTCACAGGCGTCGTCCATGGAAATGGTAATTATTTCCTGACCTAAGACCCCTCCTGCCTTGTTTAAATGATCAACTGCGGCTTGAGCGCCGATCTCTTGCTGCTCTCCAGTAGTTAGAGCACTTCCAGATAGGGGGCCTGCAATTCCAATATAAATTTCAGCGTGGGCAATTGCGATGGTCAGAAGAGCGGAGATAAATGAGAAAGCTACC
>JABDPQ010000257.1 GCA_013042695.1 Desulfobacterales bacterium
ACCTCAGAGGGCTATTCCTCCTGGTATGAAGCAGCCTGCTACTTTCTTGCCAAAATGGCTGTTCCGCACTCATTTGTTCCCTGCACAACTGCCGAATACCCCACCGCTGCTCACAGACCAACAAATTCCATCCTGAGCAATACGGTTCTTGAGCGCCATGATCTGTCAGTGTTCAGATCATGGCAGGAAGATGTAAACCTGTTTGTGTCCCAACACAAAAATACTCTGTTAGAAGAGGCAAGCGTGTAGCGATAACACTTGGCCCCTCATCTATCGCAATTATCCGCCAAATAAGTCAATGATTGGCAATAATCCTGCCTGCAGGCGTCGATTGTCTAAAAAATGGCAAGTGCCATGAAAATTTGGGATTCAGTGAAAGATGAAGTGATACAATGACTGCAGATACGACAATGCATGTTCGAGCAGAATAGAGGGAATAGTAGTCTGTTTGTTTGAGTCAAACTGCTCAGAAGAAATTGGAATTAATAGCCATTTACGTGGTTCAGGTTGCAGGCAGGCCTGGTGGAACTATTAATCACCTCATTTTCTTCCACACTAAAGTCATCGATCAGGCTCTGGAGATTTTTCTCAACATCTTCAGGCAACACCTGCATATGGAAGCCTGCAATAAAGAAATCGGGATTGGTATCTTGAGTACACCAGCGACACGAGGCGTCAAAGGTCAGCTCAGATCGACCGGCAATTTCATGGGGTAATCTCATTCTTAAGCGGTACTCCTGGTTTTCCTGTATTGGCCTGTCACTGATCAGCATGACACCCCGTGGTGAAATATTTACAAGCTGGCCAAGGATCCGACTACTCATGCCATCAAATACACGGAGATAAAATACCAGATGCCGTCGCAGTATTTTACGTTGTTCTCCTTTTTGCTCTTCTCGTGTAATTGTTGTCATTTTTCACCTCAATCTAAAGGAACAAGTTCCACTTCTCCGACAGCACCCATAACCTCACCACAGATCACCAGAGCTCCGCGAATATCAGGTAATCGACCAGCTACGTCAAGTGCTCGATTAATGCCATCTTTCTTGTTGTTTCCCGTACCAACCTCGTTGCCAAGACGAGTTGCCGCCGCATCTGCCATAACGGCAGATGCGGCAAGCACCGTTACCGAGTCTGCAGATCCAAGGCTCATGGAATGCCCGACCGTGCCGGAAGAGGTACAAATACCCAGTGGCATGCGAGACGAGGATATCTGTAATCCAACCCGGTTGCTCAATGGCGAGTCACCGGCAAATACAGCGATGGTGCAATCCCGTGATCTCTGCAGAAAAATATCGCCCCCGTTTTCAATAATAATCTCTTTGCACCCTCGGTCAATCAGTCCTTTGCCAACATATTCAGATATTGCTCCAGCAACAGCAGCCATCGGCCCAACATCTGCATTACGGCCTGCTGCTATCATATCTCGGATAATCGGTACGGCCAATTTATCATCGGAAAGCGGTGCACGAGATAGGGCAAATTCAGGAAAGGCCTCAATGTAGTGCTCAACTTGCAGGCGAAATGTTAAGGTAAGCTCACCAGCTGGCTTGGTGACATCACATTCAGAGAGAATATGCAGATCTGTTTCTTTGACCCGAACAAAGGTTTCTCTCAGACCAGACAACTCAGCCAAGGCACGATATGATCGGTCACGATATGATTGCGGATTCTTTGTTTGTCGATCCTTTTTCATTGATCCCAACTCCACATAAGGGGTCGCGTTGTATCATCAACCGGGCGTTCAGTCATCTTTTGACAATCATTACCAGCAGAAGGGCTCATGGTGATGCAGTTTATTTTTCTTGGTATTACTGGTAGGCTGCACGAATAAATCATAAAACAACAATCAAAAGGCGTATGTCAAGACAAGAAACGCTCGTTCTTTTTACCAGGTACCCCATTGCCGGTAAAAATAAAACCCGGCTGATCCCGGCGCTCGGACCAGAAGGTGCCACTGAACTGCATCGACAAATGACACAATCCATCGTTACCAGATTACAGGCATGCCAACGCATAAATAGATTTGATTTAGAAATATGCTACACCGGTGGAACTCTCGAGCTCATGCAGGCATGGCTCAGTTCATGTGACTGCTTCAGCAGGCAGGTAGGCGATGATCTCGGCAGCCGCATGCGTGGTGCTTTGATTACCCATCATCGGCAAGGTCAACCGGTATGCCTCATGGGTACAGATTGTCCCGATATTTCTTGTGGCATAATCAAGGAGGCCTTCTCTGCGCTTGCAACATGTGATCTTGTTCTTGGCCCAAGCTACGATGGTGGCTATTATTTAATCGGTTGCAGTCCTTCACTCAATAAAGAGGTGATCCCTGCTTTGTTTAGCGGCATTTCATGGGGTGGTCCAGATGTACTGACAACCACCCAAAAAAGAATCGCCCAGGCAGGCAAGGCCTGCCATCTACTGCCCACACTCCATGACATCGACACCCCTGAAGACCTCCAACATCTCGGTTATTATCCCAACACTCAATGAAGAGGGCCAAATCAGCCGGCTGGGTTCTATGCTGCAGCCTCTGGGAGGTGAAATCATTCTGGTTGACGGTGGCAGCACTGATCATACCGTAAAGGCTGCTGAGGATATCGGTTTCACGGTATTGCGCAGCCCGTTAGGCCGGGCCAGTCAGATGAACAAAGGCGCGCACCACGCACGCGGGACTATTCTGCTTTTTCTCCATGCCGATACAGTGCTGCCAGTCGATTTCACCGAGCCAATCCTCGAAGCCTTTGAAGACGCCAAGACCGCATTAACTGCCTTTTCATTATCAGTTAATACTAAGAGCGTCCTGCTCAGGGCGATTATAGGCATTGCCAACATTCGCAGCAGATGGTTTCATCTACCCTATGGAGATCAGGCAATTGCCTTGCGAGCAACCACGTTTTTTGGGTTAGGCGGGTTTCCCGACTTGCCAATCATGGAAGATTACCAATTGGTTAAACGAGCTTCAGGTGTCGGCTCAATAATTACTTTTCAGCAAAAGGTGACCACCTCTGCCAGACGCTGGAAACGTCTTGGCATACTGCAAACAACGCTTATTAATCAAATTGTAGTCGTCGGCTTTAAGCTGGGCGTCGCACCTGAAAGGCTGGCCTTACTCTACCGGCGGGGCTTGATCCGGCTCAGTTGACTTTTCCTGAGGCTGGGCAGGTTCTTGTTTCGATAATGATTTGGAAGAGAGCATGTCTTTGAATGCATCTAGGGCAATTGCCGGTTTCTGTTGCTTCAGAGCTTCTCTGATATTTTCATCTTTTATAATTTGTCTTGTGGCGTCGGTAACTTCATTGAGTAGAGGACACGCCGTGCAGGTCTGCAACATCTGATTATCGGGAGCGGTTATCGTGCCCAGGAGCATATGGATCAAGACAGCCACAATCGCCGCCTTGGCAAATCCGAGCACGGCGCCTAGAATCCGGTCAAACCATGGTGTAATTGTTATTTGGATCACCTTGGCCAATCCCCTGCCAAGAAGGGTTGTGACAAGATAGGTTGCCACAAAAAGTATGACATAGGCAGCGATAAAGACCACTCTAGGATTATCTGAAATTTTGTCGAGAAAGGGGAAAAGCTCCTGATGATAGCGACTTACCACAATATAACCGACATAAAGTGCTAAAAATGGAACGATCTGGCGAAATAGACCCAGCCAGACCCCTCTGCCTATGAACAATAAAAATATACCAAGGACTACAAAGTCATAGGCACTCAATTGCATACTTTCCATTGCTACCTCTTGCTAAACAAACCAATCAGCTATATCATGAGTCGGTATTATTAATACCACTCTAGTTATCAAGACTACTTGAAATTGCAATATATTTGTAGCTATTACCATGTTATTATCTCTGATTGACCAATCCAACTCACCCCTGCTGCCTGAAAATCTTAAACTGCTGATCAGTTCCTGCCTCTCAGCAAAGAGACACTCTGTAACACTGATTGATACGCCGTCTACGCATAACGGCAGTGAGACGGCGGCAGCATCTAACTGGCTCTCAACCGAGGAACGTCTTCAATTTGAGCGGTACTCATTTGAAAAACGAAGACTGGAATGGCTCTCAGGGAGAATCTGTGCCAAGCAGGCCGTCTTGCAACTTTTAGAAGAGCAAGACAGTTCAAAAACATTTAGACCAGAAGATATCGTTATTCGAAACAGCCCCTCCGGTCGCCCGTTTGTCCAAACCAGCAGCCTACCAGTAAGTTTTGAGGACATTGACATTTCAATTTCCCACTCGCATGGCAAGGCCGCAGGTCTTGCCGGACATGGCTACTGCGGAATTGACATCCAGTACCTGAATGGCGCACTCTTTAAGGTACGGGATCGTTATTGTTCGGATATTGAAATGGCAATTCTCAATGATGTATCTGCCGATGAATTAGTTCAACTCGGACTGCTCTGGGTCGCCAAGGAAGCAATAAGAAAATGCTTAAGTGTAATAAAAATTGCCGGATTCCTTGAAATGAGGCTTGATCAGGTAAGCGAAGAACAAGAATTTCACGTGCTGCATTTTCAACCGGACCTCTCGTTTGCCAGAACGGGTCCACTATCTGTTCTCACCCACTTTGACGGTTCGTACGCTATTGCTTTCTGCACAATAAGCAGGGAGACGCTTGATGCCCGAACTGCCTGAAGTTGAAGTAGTAAAACAAGGACTTGCCCCTCTTTTGGCTGGAAGAACCATTGTAGACCTGGCCTCCGACGGTAAATCACTGCGCACCCCGGTACCAGTTTCAATGATGAAGAAGCTTCTGCCGGGAAAAGTCATCCTTTCTGTTAAAAGAAGAGCAAAATACCTCTTGTTGGAACTGGAGGATAAAACACTTCTGATCATTCACCTTGGTATGACAGGAAAGCTCGGCCTGTTTCCAAAAGGTGCACCTCAAATCCTACATGATCATATCTGCTGGTATCTCGATAATGACATGGAGCTGAGATTTAATGATATCCGCAGGTTTGGATCTGTCGTGCTGTTCCCTGCCGAAAAGAATGCTCTGCTGGAAGACACCTTCTTTCTGTCAACAGGACCGGAACCCTTTGACAGTGCTTTCAATGCCGACTACCTCCTGAAGAAGGCGGCAGGAAGAAAAAAACCTGTAAAAAATTTCATTATGGACAGTTCTGTTGTAGCTGGAATTGGCAATATTTACGCTAATGAGAGCCTTTTCAAAGCAAAAATACGCCCATCAAAACCATCTGGTTCAGTCAGTAAGAAAAAATGGACCACGCTCATCGGCGAGATTAGAAATGTTCTGACTGAGGCCATCGCCTGCGGAGGGTCAACGATCAGCAACTTCATAGGCGCCAGCGGCGATCGAGGCTACTTTCAAATTAATTTTAATGTCTACGGCAGAAAAGCACAGAATTGTCCTCGCTGCTCTAATCCCATAAAACTACTCAAACTTGGTGGAAGATCCTCGTTTTTCTGCCCAAAGTGCCAGAAATAGCTGCGGTGTAAAGAGGATGTGATTACTGTTGGCTTTTGTGGATTTCATGGACTCGAAAAAATTTCCTTGCAGCATCAGCGCTACCACTCTCCCTTGTACCGCTTATTCCTATGCTTGAGCAGATTTCTGCATATGCGTGAGTAATAAAAATGAGACAATACGGCATGCTACAGATGGGTCTTGACCTCTTGCCTGCCGTGCATATCGTTGGTCTATTGTAATGTTTTCTTGGCTTATCATTTATTTGCCTTAACACCGAACTTTCTCATCTTTGACGCTGTTACCCACTCCAAAGGAGGTACTATTATGAGGTCTCGTATCACTGCGGTAAATGCTATTGAAATCCTTGATTCCCGCGGTAACCCAACTGTCCGTGTTTTTGTTGATTTGGAAGACGGTACACGTGCCACTGCTTCGGTTCCTTCCGGTGCCAGTACGGGAGAAAATGAAGCGATAGAACTGCGTGACAACAATTCATCTCGCTATAACGGCAAAGGTGTCCGTACCGCAGTCGATAATGTCAGAAGTAGTATTGCGGCAGAAATAATTGGCATGCCTGCTGATAATCAGGCTGCCATTGACCGCATGATGATTGAGTTGGATGGAACCGACAATAAAGCAAACCTCGGTGCCAATGCTATTCTCGGTGTTTCAATGGCCGTCGCACGGGCCGCTGCCAAATCCATAGGTATACCATTGTATCGTTACCTCGGGGGAAGTGGGGCGTGCAGGCTTCCAGTGCCAATGATGAATATTCTCAACGGAGGCGAACATGCGGATAATAGTGTTGACTTCCAGGAATTTATGGCTGTACCAATCGGCTTTGAGCAGTTCAGCGACGGGCTCAGGGCAGTTGCTGAAACGTTTCATGCCCTGAAAAAAATCCTCAACAGCAAAAATCTTGCCACCGGCGTCGGGGATGAGGGAGGGTTTGCACCAAACCTTGCCAGTAACGAGGAAGCCATGGATGTTATTCTCGAGGCCATCAGAAAAGCCGGTTATCAGCCAGGCGTCGACATATCCCTGGCTCTGGACAGTGCTGCCAGCTCATTTTCCTCGGACCTGAAATCAACATATGATTTAAAATGGTCTGGTGGCGGTACGATGACAAGTAAACACATGGTTGAACTCGCCACAAAATGGGCCAGTCATTACCCTATAGTTTCTTGGGAAGATCCTCTGGCAGAAGCTGACTGGGACGGCTTTAGTATGTTGACGAGCCAGATCGGAGACACGGTACAGGTTGTCGGTGACGATATTTTTGTTACCAATACGCGATACATCAAACGCGGCATAGACTGGAAAACGGCGAACTCCGTACTGATCAAACTTAACCAGATCGGCACGGTCACAGAAACTATTGAGGCCATACGGCTTTGCCGCGACGCTGGCTGGACCTATGTAATCTCACATCGTTCAGGGGAAACAGAAGACACCTTTATTGCAGATTTTTCAGTTGCCATGGACGGGGGCCAGATTAAAACAGGTTCAGCATCCAGAAGTGATCGTATTGCCAAATATAACCGGCTTCTTGAAATTGAACATGAACTTGGACG
>JABDPQ010000263.1 GCA_013042695.1 Desulfobacterales bacterium
GGGTAGACGCCAGCAATGTTAAACAGTGTTTCAGGTGAAGAAACAATGAAGTCCCCAGGCGTTAATTTCAGTTTCCGCGAAACTTCAGCCCCTATTACGCATTGGCCAAGCATGACAAACAGGTCGCCCTGAGTAATCTTCAACTGTCGAAAATCAAAGTAATCAAGAGAGGTGCCAACGATGGGGAAATTGCGTGCTTTGAATCTTATATATAGCGGGATCGGTGCAGCAAGATCAGTCTCCATCACCTGGCGTGCTGCCTCCATTGTGATGGCTTCCGGAACTTCGTCACTGAAATATAGTGAGTTCATAACCAAATCAAGAGCACTGCCTTTCGCGCCTATCAATAAAGGGCTGGATTGAGCCCGAAGAGACAGTTGCCTCTCACTCTCGTTAAGGAGGATCTCAAGCGCCAGGGGAAGAACCGCAATTATCGTTATACAGGCGACAAGTATGCAGGTTCTCACCTTGTTAAAGCTCAGATAGCGCCAGGCGAGATAGAAACTATCCATCATTGAGATTCTCCTTGCAAAAAACCTGGAAATCAACAACTCGGTTGAAGTAGGGTAATAGCTCCTGATCGTGGGTGACCGCAAGGAGTGTAGCATCGTGTTTCTCCACACTCCGAAATAACAGTTCAAGGATACGCACCTTGTTCTTCGGATCAAGATTGCCTGTTGCTTCATCAGCAAGAATAAGCTTGGGTCCCGGCAACAAAGCCCGACAGATGGCAACTCGCTGCCGTTCGCCATGAGACAGATCTGTCGGGTGGCGGTCTAATTTATCCGCTATTCCCATCTGCTCAGCCAGTATTTTAGCCCGGTTTCGAACATCGCCAGTTAGTTTAAGTGCATATGTTATCCGGTAGGGGTGGAGTATATTATCTTGTATATTAAGGTAGTCCAGAAGGCCAAAATCCTGGAAAATGAAGCCGATATTGGCAATGCGGAAGTTGCGTCTGGATTTGTCTCTCCGGCTACTGATTTCTACACCACCAACAGAGACACTACCTTTAAAAGGAGTAAGAATACCTGCAGCCAGGTTGAGTAATGTTGTCTTTCCAGATCCGCTAGGGCCAATGACAGCAACTTTTTCACCAGCCCGAACCGTTAACTCATCAATAACGAGTCGGAATTCGCCGGTGGGATAGCCAAAGTTGATGTCTGAAAGTTTTATCATACCAACTTGTCACACGATGAAAGCTTGGGTGAGTTACTTGATCTAATTTCATTCGCTCTTCTAACCATTCCTCCTGTCACAGGGCATACCGTTACCAATAAAACGCTATCCCTGCCAATGGTCCTTGCTGGAGAGCATCGTAAGCATAACGATTCTTTCCAGTTCCACTGTTGTAATCGTAATCCATCCAGCGATAACCGACAAAGGCAGAACCCCAGTCTTTAAATTTATAATCAATAAGAAAGGAGAGATTCCAGACAAAGTCTGAATTACCTGCACCAATGTCACCCCGGCTTATAAGAGTCCATTTATCATTGAAATGAGTTGATAATCTAACGCCACCAAAAAAATCCCACCAGTTCTCGTTTGAATCAACCAGTTGGGGACCTCCCTGAGGTGTTGCTTCTAGATCTTGATATGCCCAGCGCACCCCAATAATTGGTTCGACATCGGTAATACCCCATGAGGTTATCTTATACCCCGTACCAAATTCAGCTGACTGTATAGTGAAATCAACATCAACAGTAGGCCCGTTTGTTATGTTTGCTGAAGGTTCCAACTGTACATATTGATATTCAGCAAATAGTGTCAGATCGTTTTTCTTCGCCTCAAAATGAACGGTAAACACAGCACCAAGGTTTTCGAAAATGTCATCTTTGAAATCAAGATCAAGTGGTGCGCTCACAGGGCCGATCGTTGATGTTCCATCGATATTCATGCCCCAGAGAAAAAGAGGTGCGAGCTTAAATTGCCAATCGTCTGATTGTTGACCACGAGCCCCGAGACCCTGAGAAGATGACAAAAGTACAGACAGTATAACAACACCAGCCATTTGTAGGCTTTTCATACTTTTCTCCTTACTAATAAAGTTAGTTCAAGACAGTTGTCAGCAAAAGTAGAGCGCATTGTGGATTGTAATGACTGTATTATTCCACGGCCTGCAACCCAGACTTTGTATAGGGATCAATCCTCTTCTCTTCCAACAATTCAATACCAATAATTTTCCAGGAATTCTCCACAACAGCAAGGGTCAAATTAGCATCATAGACATTTTGGCGAGTATGGATATGCCCCCAATGTCCCACCGAGCCGACTGCGGTCCATTTTGTCCTAACATCTAGAGCACCTTTCTGTTTTTTCGATTCTTTCACTTCCGTTTCCTGCACATCTACCTGCGTGACCTTTGCATGGGCACCACCGGCCTGTTCAATGATCATGGATTTTCTGCTTTGCAAGTAAACTTCCGTGAGTAGATCGCCACTGACACTGATGGCCAACTTGTCATAAACCTCAGCTTCTTCATGAAAATCAAAAGCACGGTAGACATTTTTCAGCAGGCTGAGGGTGATTGCTTTGCTGTCATCCTTTGTTATCTGGCTTGCTCGCGCATTGTTACCAATTGACAGGTTGTAGAGTGGAAAAAGGGCAACGATCCCAATGGTCAGAATAACTATTATACCTACCAGAACTTTAATTGGCTGGGATTTGTGCCGACGGGAGAAAATTAAAAAACTAAAGGGTAAAAGCAGGGCAGCACAGGCAAGGCTCAGAATGGGAACAGGCACTCCTCGGTGCATGTTATTCACCATGATTTTATCAACCGTTGGGATCGTGTATTTTTTCAAATAATTGGTCCATTTCAAGACGTTGTCATCTGGCGTCAGGTCATACGGAAATGGACCTGCCGGATCAGTCATCCTCGCAGTGACTTTTTGTACACGTTCAGAAAAAAGATCCCATTGGGTAACTACTTCCTGCGGAATACCATCGGTTAGATAGGTAATCACGATACCGATCATCGCTGTATTAAGTAGTACCCGCTCCGGTATTTCAATGAAGCGACTACGCAGCATAGAGGATTCCACATAGGCCGTCCGGTCTAGAATTGGCTTTAATTGTTTGCCGTCTATGAGAACGTGCTCTTTTTCCATGAAGAACCCGGCCACCTGCTGTCGAACAGGATCGAATTCATCCTCTTCAATATATTCGTTGCCGCGCAGGTCAAAATCCATCCAGGTCATCATATCTTTGACGCGTACCAGGATCTCATGACGGACTTCATAGGGCTCTATATACAAAAAGGTGCGGACACCTGATTCCAGTGTACGGCGGAGCTGTTTTTTCTTAAATTTCGAATACCAGGGGTCATCCCAGACAAGATTAACCGTACTCTGAGCGGACAACTGTCTGAAATCGACTACCGGGACACCGAGGTGGTAGCAAACAAAGCCTATGGCTACCTCTGGGAAACCATTGTCGTCGAGCGGAGGGATAAAGCTGAGGGATTCTGGTTTTTCTTTAAATGGATAGTTTATCTCAGCATACAGCACTCTCTTGTCCTCTGGAGGACCGGGAATCCGCTGGCCTGTATATGGGTTGATGCTTCCGACCAGTGGGGAAGGCCGTTTTATCCGCATTCGCGGTTCAAGAAGATCGAGCCTTGCACTGAGCTTTTCACCGCTACCGGTGATAACC
>JABDPQ010000272.1 GCA_013042695.1 Desulfobacterales bacterium
GTTATTGTCTTGTATGAAAAGAGCGAACCTGTTTATAAAGCTCTTTTTGACAATTGTAAACAGTACGTACGATCAGCTCCTGAGCAATAATAATAATGATGCAATAAGCAAGACTGCCAATGCCATCCACCATCCCTGAGATACCCGAACTCCTTGCACCGGCAGGGAGTTTCGAAAAACTCGTTACCGCAATTCATTATGGGGCTGATGCCGTCTATCTTGCCGGACAGAAATATGGTCTGCGAGCAAAAGCCGGCAATTTTGACAAACCGGGGTTGCATAAAGCCGTCGCCTATGCCCATCAAAATCATGTTTCCGTCTATGTCACGGTTAACATTATCGCTCATAACGACGATTTTAGCGGACTTGCTGAATATCTTGATTATCTCGGTTCGGTAGGTGTGGATGGCCTGATAATCTCTGATCCCGGAATTCTCAGGGTGGCTCAGAGAACGGTGCCGTCTCTGTCATTGCATTTGTCTACGCAAGCCAATGTGACAAATTGTGATTCAGCTCAATTTTGGTTTGATCAAGGGGTTTCGCGTCTCAACCTTGCTCGAGAGCTTTCATTTGCGGAGATGCGGTCGATTCGGGACAGCGTCTCAGGGGAACTTGAAATTTTTGTCCACGGAGCTTTGTGTATTTCCTACTCAGGCAGGTGCATGCTGTCACATTACATGACCGGCCGGGATGCCAATCAGGGAAATTGTGCCCATCCCTGTCGTTACCGTTATGCGTTAATCGAAGAAAAACGGCCAGGCCACTATTTTCCGGTCAGTGAAGATGAAAGAGGCACGTATATCTTCAACTCCAAAGATCTCTGCCTGCTCAAAAGGCTGCCTGAACTTGTTGCTGCAGGATTTGATTCGTTAAAAATCGAGGGTCGAATGAAATCTCTTTTCTATGTGGGTGGAGTTGTCAGAGCTTATCGAGCGGCACTCGACTTTCTTCGTGCTCTCTCGCCAGCATCATGGCAGCACCCGGAGACCATACAACTGCCAGATCATTTGTTGACCGAGATTTCAAGAATCGGTACTCGGGATTATACCGAAAACTTTTTTACCGAAATGCCTGGTTCTTCAGAAATGCTCTACAAGAGTTCCCGATTTGATCAGCCTTACGAACCGGTTGCTGTTATCAGAGAGATGACGGCGCTTCCGTATGTTGAGCTAAGAAATGTTTTGCACCGAGGAGAGCTGATTGAATATATGACCCGAGGCAGCGATATCACTACGGTTACGGTCGCCGAAATAATCGGCCAAAACGGCCGGTCGATTGAGCGGGGAAATCCGGGCAATAACGTCTATTTGTCTTTTGATCAAGACTGTCAGAATTTTGAGCCAAACGGTATGTTCAGGCGCAGAAAAAACCAAGAGGGGTAAAATCTGCACCTGATATTATGGATAAATTATCTATATCGCCGCCTTCTCCAGGATTTTTTGCTGCCAGAAGGTGGGCCCGGTCTTATGAACTGCCTGGCCGCGACTGTCGACAGCCACGGTAACCGGCATATCCTTTACTTCAAATTCATAAATAGCCTCCATGCCAAGATCTTCGAAAGCCACCGTGCGAGAATTGGTAATCGCCTTTGAAACAAGATAGGCTGCTCCCCCGACTGCCATCAGGTAAACGGCTTGGTATTTCTTGATCAAATCAATGGTTGCGTCACCCCGTTCCGCCTTGCCGATCATGCCAGCAAGGTTCATCTTATCGAGCATCATTTCAGAGTATTTATCCATTCTGGTCGAGGTGGTTGGTCCTGCCGGTCCGACAACCTCTTTACCGACAGGGTCAACCGGTCCAACATAGTAAACGAACCGACTATTGAAATCGACGCCGTCTGGCAATGGTTTCCCTTCAGCCAGCAGGTTCTGGATGCGATTGTGAGCTGCGTCACGACCGGTGAGGATTTTGCCATTGAGCAGCAGGGTATCTCCTGCCTGCCAGGAAGTGATCTCCTCTTTTGTTATGGCATCTAAATAGACCCGTTTGACATCAGCACCTCCCTGCATGGAAATTTCCGGCCAATCGTTTATGTCTGGTGGTATAAACGTTGCTGGTCCAGTACCGTCGAGCTGAAAATGTATATGTCGGGTTGCAGCACAATTAGGGATCATGGCAACCGGCATCGAAGCCGCATGGGTAGGAAACTCGCGAATTTTGACATCGAGAACTGTTGTCAGACCGCCAAGCCCCTGTGCACCAATACCCAGGCTGTTTGCCGCTTCGTAAATCTCAAGCCGCAGCTCTTCAAGCGTGCTTGCCGGACCGTGCTCAAAGAGCTCATGGATATCCACCGGTTCCATCAGAGATTCTTTTGCCAGACACATGGCTTTATCGATGGTGCCGCCGATTCCAATACCAAGGATACCTGGAGGACACCAACCGGCGCCCATGGTGGGAAGCGTTTTCTTTACCCATTCAACAATTGAATCGCCAGGATTCAGCATAGCCATCTTACTTTTATTTTCTGAGCCGCCTCCTTTGGCGGCTATATGCATTTCCAGCCCGTCTCCTG
>JABDPQ010000276.1 GCA_013042695.1 Desulfobacterales bacterium
GGAGTCAGGAGTCAGGAGTCAGGAGTCAGGAGTCAGGAAAAAGATATAATATTAACGCTGTCTTGGCTTCTTGTTTTTTACTTCCCTTCGACACGTAGCTGAGCACCGCAGAATCTGCCGAAAGAGGAGCTTGGACTGTCTGAACGAAGTGAGTTTTCAAGCTCCCGGCAGATTTGAGGAGCACAGGTTGTCCGCAGGACCGAGTGGCGCGGGTGCCTTTTCTTTTGGTTCGTTTTCTTTAGGCAAGTAAAGAAAATGAACAGATATAAACCAATTAACGAACATATCTAAGATACAGAATTTATTCATCAATAATGTCTCAAAAACAAGGCAAAAACGTCAATCATCCTCTCACCCTTCTCTTCCTCGGAGACTCCCTGATTGATTATGCAGATTGGCCGCGACGCCTGCCGCACTATAATGTCATCAGCAGCGGTATGCCGGGCGAACGCACCGAGGAGCTTCTCTGGCGTCTTCCCCGTACCATCTCTGAGCCTCTGCCCGACATGATCATTGTGATGACCGGGACCAATAATATTTTATTTGGCGATACCAGCTTTATAGAATCTCTCAAGGAGATCGTCGAACTTCTCAGCCACAGCGCTCCAAACGCCCAACGGATAATCACCAGCCTGCTTCCATATGAAATCCCCGGTTTTCAAGAATCAATCTGTCAGGTTAATGATAGCTTAAGAGCAATCGCAGATCAGAGTGGTTCTTATTATTTTGATCTCTATGAAAAATTTAAACAGACTGGGGAGACGATGTTCGAATATGATGGCGTGCATCTAAGTGAAGCCGCTTATAGGCTATGGTCTTCACAACTGGAAACCTACTTGTTTTCCCGACTTGCAAAATAGAGCGGGTGATTTATCTTAGCATTACTTGTTAATAACCTGTTTATCTGAAGGAGAAACATCAATGATCCGCTCGTTTATCAAGCCCTTTACCCTCGCATGCACACTTACGGTATTTACTATCTTTTTTCCGCCGGTCATAACAATTAGTGCTGAAATGCCAGGAACAGAATCGATCTCGGGCAAAATAGTTGAAGCCATGAATGCTGCTGGATACACCTATGTAAACCTTTCTACCGCCAATGGACCGCTGTGGGTAGCACTGCCACAAACAGCGCTAAAGGTTGGAGATGAAATATCCTGTAAACCAGGAATGGAGATGAAGGATTTCTACAGCAATTCATTTAACCGAACCTTTGCAAGTATTATTTTTTCTGAAGGTGTCATAGAAGGTGAACCAGGCAACCCACACGCCAGCGCCTTAGTTCCAGCTGCTACTTCACAAGAGGATTCATTTGAGGCCGCAGTTGAATCCGAGAAGCAGGCGCCTTCCGCCACTCAAATTCAGCCGCAACTAGCATCGGCCGGGAGTATGGGTGCAATCGCGCCATTTGTCGAAATCACGGTGGAGAAAGCAGAAGGGGAAAATGCCTTTACTGTTGGGGATCTTTTCGATAAGGCTGAGGAATTAAATGGCCAGACAATTCGGGTGCGCGGCAAAGTGGTAAAATACAATGCCAATATCATGGGTAAAAACTGGCTCCACATCCAGGATGGTACTGGTGATCCAATGAAAAATACACACGACCTGGTCATCACCACTAGCCAGGAAATCGGCAGTCCAAGCGTCCTCACTTTAGAAGGAAAACTCGTTGCAGACAAAGATTTTGGTGCTGGCTACTCGTATGACGTTATTATCGAAAATGGCTCAATTGTTGAATGATTCCAGCTTATTGTAGCAATCGTGCCAATCTGCTTGCGCAGGCTGCGATGAAACTTAGACCTGATGATATTGGCTTTGATTTCGACGGTGTTATCGCCGACATTGGCGAAGCCTTTATCCGACTTGCCTGCGATGACCATGGCTATTGCTCCATTGAACTGCAGGATATCAGCAGCTTTCAGGTCGAGGACAGCATCAATATCCCTCGCCCCATTGTTGAAAGGATCTTTGAGGACATACTCGAGGACTCTCTTGGTACCAAACTCAAACCCCTTCCAGGAGCCCTGGAAACGCTCAGCCGTTTAACCCGCATTGGTGAAGTGACAATTATTACCGCCCGACCGGAGATTATCCCGGTAATTCAATGGTTTGATCATTATTGCGCCCCACCCATCCGCGAAAAGATACGGCTAATCGCCACCGGTGATCATGATAACAAGGAAGAGTACATCAAAGAGTGCGGCTTCAGTCACTTCATAGACGATCGAGCCAAAACATGTGTGCAACTTGCAGCAGCAGGACTCAACCCAATTGTTTACTCCCAACCCTGGAACCACAACCTTCACGATCTCCCATCAGTTGCAAACTGGAAAGAAATCAGCCAGCTATTTGACTGGTGAATGGGGTCATTGAACACGGGGTCAGGCTTGACAATTGGGTATTTTGCTGAAGCAAATACCCAATTGTCAAGCCTGATAATCATATAAAAGGCACCTCGCGGGAGCTGAATACAGCTCCCTGTGCAACATAAAAATGTTGTACAATCAAGGTAGAAGAC
>JABDPQ010000278.1 GCA_013042695.1 Desulfobacterales bacterium
CAAGCTCTGCATTTATTGCCTCGGGATGCTGGTGATCAGTTGTTACAACAACAGCAAGTGCCTGGGCGTCATGTTCTGCCTGAGCAAGCATATCTGCGGCAATGTGAGCTGGCTGAGCCGAGCCGTCGGCGACAATAAGGACTTCCGAAGGACCTGCAATCATGTCGATTCGTACCTTCCCTGACACCTGTCGCTTGGCTTCCGTCACATACTGGTTGCCAGGACCGACAATAACGTCAACCCCGGGAATTGTCTGTGTGCCATAGGCCAGGGCGGCAATAGCCCAGGCCGAGCCCACCTTGTATATCTCTGTGATGCCTATCTCCTGAGCAGCCACCAATAAGTGAGGGCTGATGGTGCCGTCTTCAGAAGGCGGCGTTACCATTATTCTTTGGGCCACGCCTGCTATTGCCGCCGGGATGCCATTCATCAACACCGAAGAAACAAGCGGCGTTGAGCCACCCTGCCCTCCCGGCACGTAAAGACCGGCGCTGTCAACTGGGCGGACAAGACGGCCAACAATCGTACCGTTTTCTCTGGTCTGCATCCAAGAGTCTTCCATTTCCCGCTCATGAAAACGCTGAATTCTCTCGATTGCTACTTCAAGGGTGTCGAGGAACTCGGTCTCTACTCGTTCATAAGCACGTGATAACTCGCCAGCTGAAACATCAAGATTATCATCCCTCAAATTCGGGGCATCAAATTGACGGGTATATGCCAGCAGGGCCTCATCCCCTTTAGACTTAACCTCAGCAATAATTTTTTTAACACTATTTCTACATGAATCATCAGCGGCCTGAAATCTATTGAGCAGGAAATCTATGGCTTTCTGCCCATCTGCACTATCGATGTGTAATGGCTTAATAATCATAACGGTTTGCGACTACATTATCTTTTTGGGCTGACAGTCAAACACTATTAATCTTACTTCCCTAAAACACAGACACGCACTATACGCTATTTACTAAGGTTTATAAAGGCTTACCAAAAGCAAGGCAATCCAAAGTGAGAAATTATCTTTTTTTGCTTTTAGCTTTGAAGTTACCTGAAAAGGAAATATAGTTACCAACTGTTTGGAAACAACTATCTTCCTGATTGGTCACAGGACTCATTGAGCGACGGCGGGTCAGGATCGTTTCTAGAGTCAACATTAATTGATGACACGCACCTTATGGTAGTAGTGGTCATGCAACAGATATTTTTTCGCAGGATTTTTTATGGAATTTGAACCCAAATGGATTGCCTGGGAAACAACCAGGCGTTGCAACCTTGGCTGCGTGCACTGCAGATCCTCATCTGATCTTGAAGTCCATGGGCATCCCGATTTCTCTTTTGATCAAGCTGCTGGGATTATGGACAATATCGCCTCTTATGCCAGCCCCGTTCTGGTTCTTTCAGGCGGAGAGCCGCTTCTTCGATCCGATATCTTTGATATCGCCCGTTACGGAACTGAGAAAGGATTGCGCATGTGTCTTGCTACCAATGGCACGCTTGTCACTGAGCAGACCTGCAAGGAAATAATACGGTCCGACATTAAAATGGTTTCGCTGAGTCTTGATGGTGCCAAAGCCGAGACCCATGATAATTTCCGAAACCAACCGGGTGCTTTTGACGGCGCCATGCAGGCGATTAATTTATTTAAGCAGCATGATATACCGTTTCTGGTCAACTCGTCTTTCACCGTCAGGAACAAAGATGAAATCCCGGCAATATTCGAATTGGTAAAAAAGCTTGGCGCCACGGCCTGGTATATGTTCATGATCGTTCCCACCGGTCGAGGCGAGGATGTTATGGACGAGCTCATTCCCGAGAAACTCTACGATGAGATTCTGGAGTGGCATTATGAAGTAGAAAAACAAGAAAACGAGATATTAATGCGCCCGACCTGTGCCCCGCATTATTACCGCATCGTACGCCAGAAAGCCAAAGAAGAGGGCAGCAGCTTCAAACGCCGAAATCTCAAATTCTCGACCGGTGGTTCCAAAGGGTGTCTTGCAGGTCAGCTCATCTGTCTAATTGATGTGGACGGTGAGGTTCTGCCCTGCAGCTATTTCCCAAAATCAGCAGGCAACATCAATCAGACTCCTTTTAAAGAGATCTGGGAAACTTCAGAGCTCTTTCTCAGCCTCAGGGATTTTAAAAGCTACAAAGACAATTGCGGTCGTTGCGAATATGTTAATGTCTGCGGCGGATGCCGGGCACGATCTTATGCTATGACAGGGGACTACCTTGCCCAGGAACCGTTCTGCAGTCATATTCCAGTTCGTCTCAAGAAAAAATAATCACCAGGTGCCTATCTTATGACCATGAATGATACCTTTCTAAAAGCATGTCGAGCTGAACCAACTGACTACACCCCTATCTGGATGATGCGCCAGGCAGGTCGTTATTTGCCTGAATATCAGAAGGTTCGGGGTAAGGTTACCTTCCTTGAATTATGCAAGTCACCTGAACTCTGCGTTGAAGTTACCCTCCAGCCTATTGACATTTTACATATGGATGCCGCTATCCTCTTTTCAGACATCCTGATACCAATGGAAGCAATGGGGTTGAGACTTGAATTTCATGAAGGTAAGGGACCTGTTTTTCCTGACACCGTGCGTGATAAAGCAGCAGTTGACTCATTGATGATTCCTGAACCTAACGAGACCATGGGTTTTGTCATGGAAACGATTAAACTGCTGCGCAAGGAGCTCAAGGTTCCATTGATAGGATTTGCCGGGGCGCCTTTTACCTGTGCCACGTATCTTATAGAGGGCGGTTCATCGAAAGTTTTCTGGGAAACTAAAAAGATGATGTTTACCGCACCAGAGCTCTTTCACAAACTGATGCAAAAAATCACCGCTTGTACATCGGCTTACCTCGTTGCGCAAGCTCACGCAGGAGCACAGGCCTTACAAATTTTTGACTCCTGGGCGGGTATATTAGCACCTTGTGACTTTAGAGAATTTGCCTTGCCATATGTCAAAAGAATCATTGCCGATCTGCAGCCTACCAAGCTTCCAATTATCTATTTTGCCAACAATGGAGCGACCCTGCTTGATTACTCTGTCGATTCCGGCGCTGATGTTATTGGACTTGACTGGCGTATCAATATAGGGGATGCCATAAGGCGTGTTGGCAACAAAGCGGTACAGGGCAATATTGATCCGTTTGCACTTCTGTTGCCAAAAGACAAACTCCGTGCAAGAATCAAGAGACTTCTTGAAGATGCTACAGACGCAAAAGGTCATATATTTAATCTCGGACACGGTATTCACCAGTTCACTCCGCCGGAACAAGCAAAAATTGCCGTAGATGCCGTGCATGAGCTGAGCCAGCGCTAATATAGTCTGTACTGATGAGCTCACAAATTCCAAGTGTCTCACAATGCTTTGCGTTGATGGACAAATACTCCATGCTCGATAATATACGGTTGCATTCATGTATCGTGGCCCGAGTTGCTGAAACAATTGTGACCAATCTTCAATTACCACCTGACAAAGACATCAAACCTCCTGACATGGATCTAGTTCGAGCTGGTGCGCTCTTACATGACATTGCCAAGACAATCTGTCTGGACGGCAGTTGCAGACATCCGGAGGAGGGACAACTCATCTGTGAGGAAAATGGCTATGATGAGATTGCACATATCGTCAGGGAACATGTCATACTCAGTTCATTTTCCGCTGATGATTACAAGCGAGGACAGTTTTCAGCCCGGGAAATTGTCTATTACGCAGATAAACGGGTTAACCATGATAACATAGTCTCCCTGAACGATCGTCTTGATTATATCATTGAGCGGTACAGTGATGGCAGCAACTATATTGAACATCGGATAAGAACTAATTTCAATGTTTGTTTTGAGCTCGAAAACTATTTGTTTTCATTCATTCATTTTCCTCCAGGAGATCTGCAGGCAAATCTTATTGCGGATCCATTTTGAAGGCGCCGCTTTAATCTAATACCCAGACAAAATGAAACTGAGATGCAATCGTTTGTAATACCGAAACGTTTTGAAACAATTGTCTTTGCCTTCTTCATGTCACTGTTGATGTCTTGTCTGATGTCGGCAGTGATTACCTATATAAATCTGGGCCTCGTCGATAATTTTCTTACGCTCTGGCTGCGTGCCTTCATCAAGGCGTTTGCTGTTGCTTTTCCCTCTGTACTGATGGTCATCCCGCTGGTCAGAAAAATTGTCAGTAAGATCGTTGCACCTCAGTAAACGACCAGGCGTAAAACGCGTGGCTTTAGTTCACGGCGTAGCCGGGAGGTAAACGTGCGAAGCACGTGGCCAGGTTCAATGAGCAGTGTGATCCGCCGGCTCAGCCGGCGGTTTTACAGATTTATGGCAAAACCATTGCGAATCATACCATTGTGCAGAATTGAAAATAAGATCTGATGCCAGTACTGCCAACACCGACCTATTGTCCTCCATTTCCATTCACCAGCGGCCATTTACAGACCATCTATCCGTCACTGTTTCGTCGCACCCCCCCTATAAATAAAAAACGAGAGCGCTTGAATACTCC
>JABDPQ010000280.1 GCA_013042695.1 Desulfobacterales bacterium
TGAGTATACCACTCGTTTAATGGTTCAGGTGAGCCTTGAAAAGTGGGGATATAAGGTAGAAAGCGCTGTGGATGGTAAAGAGGCTTGGAGTTTGATGAAGCGACAGGAGCCGCCGGATATTGCCATACTTGACTGGGAAATGCCGGAAATGGACGGAATTGAAGTTTGCCTGCGCATTAAAGAATTAGAGAGAAAAAACCCGGTATATGTCATTTTACTTACCGGGCGGGACAGCCAAAATGACATTCTGCATGGGTTTGATGCGGGTGCTGATGATTATATCACCAAACCGTTTAATGACGATGAATTACGGTCACGGGTTCGAGTCGCAGAAAGAGTTGTCAGGATTCAGTCCACCCTATCAGAGTCTCTTGAAGAGTTAAAAATGGCACTTGATCTGGTGGAGACCTTTCCCGATAATGTCTGTGTTTGCGCTAACTGCAGAAAAATTGAAGGTGAGGATGCCTCCTGGCATCAATTGGAAACCTATGTAAATAATAATGACAGCAGATTCGTACGAACTCTCTGTCCTGAATGTGCGTCACGCAGCAATTAACTGAGTCGAGATATAGATAAAAAAGATTCTTGGTAAGGACCATTACATCACCGGTTTGATTGCTACAAAAGCCCCAGTTCCGATCTGCCTTCCACTTGGCCAGATAATCGAGGACTGCTAACCTCCCCCCACTGGCGGAAATATACCGAGGCGATCCCCTGGCTCAAGTATTGCCGTGGGTTCTTTTCGAACTCCATTGACAAAGATAAGTTTTACCTCTTCTAAGGGGACGCTCAGGGTTTCTAGAGCCTCCTGCACAGAGGTGTTTTCGGCAATTTCAAGGCGCCCGTCTCCAGGACAGTACTGGCGCAGAGTAGCGAAACATTTTAATTCTATTTCCATGGTTTGCCCCCCAAGTACTATCATGTAAAGAGCATCATTCCGGTGTTTGTGATACCAGAAGTTTGAAATGATTGATATCTGTTTTATTAAGAAATTCTCTCATTTCGTCTTTTGTAAGCTGTTTCTCCTCAGATGAAACCCGGATAACCTGATCCCATAACAAAGTTGAATTGCATAATTCTACAAAGGCATCTTTGGTAACGATAACGCCACGGTTTAATAAAAGTGGGCCTACTTCTTGAAGCATGAAGTTAAATAATTTTATGGTGATGAGTCCTCGTTTTCCACGTTCTGATATCCTCTTTCCCTGGTGGGAAATAGAGTCTCTCAGTGCAGACCAGACGCCTCCACGTCGAAGACAGGCTCCAACCAAACCCGGCAAAGCAGCTGAAAGAGCCAACTCGCCATTTTCTGTGGTTACACATTGTGCCAGATCATCCACCGGTTTTCCTTGCCAGAAAATGGTTTGTATTTTCTCAATCCCCTGTTTGCTAAGACGCAACTCAGAGGTTAGCAGAGTAAGCAAATCTGAGCCTAGTTCCACCTCAACCTGAGCACCCTTTTGAAAAATTCTGAGAAGACGGGCGGGCAGGGGAGAAGAGACGAGAAAAAGGATAGACGGTAATTGATTCACTGGCATGTCCTTTGTCAGAATGAACAGCTGAATACTAGTTTATAAATTGAAAAGGGGAAAGCCGTTCCCGGCTTTCCCCCATGATTGGAGCACTATTTACTTACCACTGAAATACTTTGTCAAGTTCCTCATCCGGCACATCAAAAGTTACGTTGTGTGGCGGCAGCGATTCTCTCTGAAAGTAGCGTGGCAGCCGATCATCTTGCGCCGTAAATCCAGCTCTTGCATTAAAGTCTCTTTCGTTTTGCAGGACCGATTTGCCAAGTGCGGCAACATCATCAGCAGTCAGGCTTAATTCATAGTAGGAGTTAAGGAGATCAATCAGTGCCTGGAAGGTTTCAGGTTGATCAAGAACTGCAAAAGCTATGAATAGACACATGCCGGTGGAATCAACAGCTGCGGTTGCAATTTGTAGATTTTGGGATAGTTCTGCCTGCCCTTCAGAGCTTAAAGGATCAACATCACCACCAACTTTTAAAATGTTCGTGGCAACGGCATATCCGGCAGTATGATCAGCTCCCATTGGGCTTGTGGCATAGGTAACACCTATCCCTTTGACGGCTCGTGGGTCGTATGCCGGCATCCCTTGACCCTTAACTACCGGTGCTCTTTCTATGCCGTAGGCACGGGCGGTCGTAGCTGCGCCACTGCCAAGAATCCGACCTAGAGGCGTACCGCTGCCAACTTCGTTAACAAGATTAATGGCGCCGTCGGCATCTCCAAATTTAAGTAACCCTGCCTCCATTGCCACCCCGATGGTAACGCCCATCTCAATGGTGTCGAGACCATAATTATCATCAAGATAGTCTAATTTAGCGATAGCATCCAAGTCGCATATACCACAGTTTCCGCCATGCGCCCAGACGGTCTCATATTCCGGTTGTTTCGTGACATAATTACCGTCTTTGTCTAAAAAGGTGCCGGAACACTGAATGGAACAGCCACGATGACAGCCGTGAGTTGAGACCCCTCCACGGGCGATTTCAAGTTCTGCCTGAGTTTCACCGCTGATTTTGTCTGCATCTGGATAGCTGCCCTGCTTAAAGTTATAGGTCGGATAACCACCGGCTTCACTCAGCACATTGGTTAGAACATTTGTACCGTAGGTGGGCAGGCCCTGTCCGGTGACCGCATGATCTTTGAGACCCTGGTTGAACAACTTGTTCGCCTTATTGAATGCTTCTTTATCTTTTGGTTCACGGAGCTTTGTCCCTACACCGTCGAGCAAAATAACTTTTACACCCTTGGATCCCATCACTGCACCGACACCGCCTCTGCCTGCATGACGAGTTGGGCGCAGTTCACGATCAGTGACAGCAATCGTTGAATTTGATAAACGCATTTCACCAGCCGTTCCAATTGACAGCATCGCCCCTTTGGCATAGGTATCTTGAAAACGTTCCATGAGCTGATAGTTGGTGAGCATTTTAAGATCGTTAGCAACTTCTATATTTACCCCATCTTTGTTGATGAAGACTTTATAGAGATCGTTGCCATTCCATTCACCTTCAAGAACGATAGCAGCATAACCAAGACGTGCGAGAACCTGGGCACCCTGGCCACCTGCGTTTGCCTCTTTGATGCCGCCGGTCAGCGGACTCTTACAGCCAACGGATAGTCGTCCCGAAGTAACTGCAGCAGTGCCACTGAGCAGCCCTGGAGCAATGACAAGTTTGTTCTCAGGCCCTAAAGGATGGCAATCAGCGGGGACTTCTTTACTAATTAATGTCGAGGTTAATGCACGACCGCCGAGCCCGGCATAATCGCCACATGGTTCTTCTTTACACGAAGGACCACCTTCAGCACTAACATCAATTCGTAGAATTTTGTCCATGTGTCACCTCCAAATTGTTTTTGATGATTATCAAAATTGATAAGCGGATGAACCCTCGTAGTTTTAATCAATCATATGGACGTATGAGTTGCCACGTATGCCAATGAAGTATAGCAGCCTATTTGTACTCTTAGGCTAATTTTTCCATACACTATAAATTCTTACCATTTTTGCTGGGTTCAGACAAGACATTTGCCTTTACAGAGTCGACGATTCATACGTTAGACGCAGTTCGATATGAGAACTCATTATAGTGAAGTTGGAATGTATCGAATTTGTAAATGAGATTCAAGGAATTACTCTTACAGGGAAGCTTTTGATTTTTAAAAAGAGAAACGTGAAGCTACTTATTTATCATGAGAAAATACTAAGACATGTCTCAGCGAATAAAAAAGGCAGAATTGTTTTTTGAAAAACTCATAAAATCGGTAATAAGAAAACGATATCTTGTCCTGATCGGTGTTTTTCTCTGTTCAGGTTTTCTTGGTTATCAGATCAAATCACTTCAGTTTGACACATCCAACGAGGGGTTTTTGCATAAAGATGACAATATCCTAACCGTTTATAATGATTTTAGAGAACAGTTTGGTCGAGATGACATGCTTGCCTTGGCTATCTATAGCGAGGATATCTTCTCTGCGACATTTCTGCAAAAGCTCAAAGCCTTGCATGATGAACTCAAGGAGGTTGTCCCTTATGTAAATGATATAACCTCTCTGATAAATGTTCGTAATACTCTAGGAAAAGGTGATACGCTCATTGTTGATGACCTGCTGCGAGTTTTTCCTGAAACCAGAGAGGAATTTGAAAGGCTGCGCA
This sequence comes from Desulfobacterales bacterium, assembly GCA_013042695.1. GTDB lineage: Bacteria > Desulfobacterota > Desulfobulbia > Desulfobulbales > Desulfocapsaceae > JABDPQ01. Next base: position 4,186 of record JABDPQ010000280.1, read on the forward strand.
ATCGCACGCTTGCTAATCCTCTCTACCTTAACCAATATATTTCAGAAGACGGGCTTTACACCACCGTATTGATTGAAAGTGATGTCTATTCAAGAGTCTCTGAGGACGATTTGTTGTCAGGATTTGCAGAGACTTCTCCTGGTAAAGGTCCAAACGCTAAAGCCCCAACAACCTATCTGAGTGATAGAGAAAATGATGAATTTGTCGAAGCTGTGCACCGTGTGGTTAAGAAACACCAAGGTCCGGATTTTATAATTTTCACGGCGGGACCTCCAGTCAATCTGCATGCGATCAAATATTTTCTACTAAAAGACGTTAAACAGTTCATGCTTTTAGCGATCCTTATCATTGGAACATGCCTCTATGTCATGTTTCGAAGAATGAGCGGGGTGATATTGCCCTTAATCGTAGTGGCTTTGTCACTTGTCTCAACTATCGGCCTTATGTCGTTTCTCGAGGTATCATTTAAACTACCGACGTCAATTCTGCCGTCTTTTCTTTTAACAGTTGGCGTTGGTGCTTGTGTTCATGTTTTATCTTTGACCTACCAGAGTCTGAGAAACGGTGTATCAAAACATCAAGCAATAGTTGATTCATTTGTGCATTCAGGGCTTGCAATAACAATGACCTCCTTAACTACCGCTGCGGGTCTTGCCTCTTTTGCTATGGCAAAAGTCGCTCCTATTGCAGATCTAGGCAAGTTCTCTGCGATAGGGGTGATGATTTCTCTTGTTTATACCTTCACGTTCTTGCCGGCAATCATTTCCTTGTTGCCACTGAGGCAGAAAAAAAATATACGAGTGCGTCAAGAAACAGTAATAGATAAGATACTTGAATCTCTCGCTGAATTCGCAATCAAGCGCCATCTGCTTGTCATTGGGTTCGCCACAACAATTATTATAATTGGTGCAATCGGGGTGAGTAGAGTGCTGTTCTCGCATGATGGTCTGCTTTGGCTGCCGAAAGACCTTGATATAAGAAAGGCTACGGAGGTCATTGACCGTGAACTCAACGGCAGTGTTGTCCTGGAAGTAATCCTTGATACCGGCAAAGAAAATGGTTTGTACAATCGTGACGTGCTATTAAAGATTGATAGTGTCAATGAAGCGTTACAGGAAGATTATCAAAATAATGACCCTTTTATCGGCAAAACAATGTCGGTGACAACAGTATTAAAGGAAATTCATCAAGCTTTGCACGAAAACGATCCCGCTTATTACAAAATACCTGAAAATGAAAAGCTCATACCTCAGGAGTTTCTGCTTTTCGAAAATTCAGGATCAGATGACCTGCAAAATGTTGTGGATTCACAATTTCGTCAAGCACGAATTACCCTAAAAGTGCCTTGGAGGGATGCTCTGATATATATACCTTTCATTAAGGATGTAAAAGGCCGCTTTGATAACGCATTTAGTCGGCAAACGCTCGATAATGGCAATGAAATGAGAGTTACGGTAACAGGAATAATGTCACTTTTTGGAAGGATTATCCATGCAGCTATGTATTCTGCTGCGCAAAGTTATGGTATAGCCTTGGTGGTAATAACGCTGTTAATGATTGTGCTCCTTGGCAATCTCAAGCTTGGGCTTATCTGTATGATTCCAAATCTTGGCCCTATTTTTACCGTACTTGGCATCATGGGGTGGTTATCAATTCGTCTTGATATGTTTACCATGCTCATAGCCTCCATTGTCATCGGTATTGCAGTGGATGATACCATTCACTTTATGTACAATTTTAAGCGATATTTTAATAAAACAGCAGATGTTACTGAAGCAGTTAGATCTACCTTTGATACGGCGGGAAGGGCAATGCTGACAACAAGCGTTGTACTGGCTGTCGGATTTTTTATATTTATGTTTGCTTCGATGAACAACCTATTTTATTTTGGCTTGTTGGCTGGCTCAGCAGTAATCTTAGCCTTAGCAGCAGATTTACTCTTGGCACCGGCACTTATGACGGTACTGATAGGAAAAAGAACAAAAATATAACAGGAATCGCGATGATAATGCTTTGGTTTGCTTCAGGCTAATCGCAGTAGTTTTTAAGACCGAGTGAAGGAGAATTTTAGATAAGTAAAGAAAGGGCGTTTCACATCCATAAGAAACAAAAGCCCCCGAACCATGTCATCATGGTATGGGGGCTTTGTTGTCTGAATTCGGCGGCGACCTACTCTCCCACACAGTTGCCCATGCAGTA
>JABDPQ010000288.1 GCA_013042695.1 Desulfobacterales bacterium
GAATCTCACTAAATCAGTGAAGATTAAATGCATATCAGCGATTTAATGTAGGAATAGATAATGAAACAGGCACAGGAAAAACTGCATTTACGCCAGGTAGGCAAAGGATTCATTGTTTGCAAAGAGGGAAGCTTGCTCGTCGGTCGCAGATTGACAAAAGCATACAGGGATCAGTATGACCGCACGTATATTAAGGTGAATGGCGAGATTCAACCTCTGACCGAGCAGCATAATTACCTGGCTGTAGATTAACACGCTTAATCAAGAGATAATGACACGCAGATAATGCCGTTTTATTTTATAATGAGCCTTTTGCAAAATGATGATTTTCGTTCAAGGTCATGGCATGCGAAAAATTTTGCCGCAGGCATATAATTAATATTCCGAGGATAAGAATTTAAGCATAACATAGAGGTTGAACGAAAAGGGCGTTTTACAAGTGGCTCATCCTGATAAAGAAATAGATACGTGTAACATACGCGAGCGCCACGTCCCGGGGAATGGTGAGTAAATCTATCCTACTGATCCTTATATGTGACTATGATGTTTAACATTTTGTACGCACGTCTCCTGCTTTTGCATACAGTTTTTTTTAAAATCAAGAAAAAAGCGTCTTCTTTTTTATGATAAAAAACCTACTTGACGCTCCTACTGTTTCTTTTTGTTGCTGTCTTTTTTATCATCACTAATTCTGACGCTTCCCTCTCCTGCAACTGTCACACCGCGAGATTTGAAAAGCACCTGCAGTTCAAGCAACTCATCATCGATTATCTCTTCTTCGGTCTCGGGACTCTTGTCTGGTTGGCTGTACCATTCTTCGCGTAATTCAGATAATTTATCTTTTCCCATTTACTACCTCATTCGATCAACTCTGCATCATTAAAACCTAACATGCATTACACGTGATGCAGACATTTGTTGTAACCAGCCAATCACTTGTTTTTTTTTGGATATCCAACCTTACTACAAAGGCCTAATAATAATTTTAATCATTATTCATCCCGGCATATGAGACATCTTTATTTAGTTTACAAGAGGACGAGTATTTACTCTTCCTAGTTAAAATCGATGTGATACAGACTTGCATCCCGTTGGTCTGCAATATCCGGCAATTGTTCTTTAAAAAAGCAGTACCGGGCATTTCACATTGTGAAGAACGTAATTGGCTACTGAACCAAACAAGACATCTCTGATCTCGCCACCCCCTTCATGTCTGCCAATAACGAGGAGGTTGAAACCATCCTTGTTGGCAATATTTGCTATTACTGCTTGTGGAGTTCCGAACTCAAGAACGATGTCTGGCTCAAAGCCCTCTTTAGCAAGATTCGAACTATACTTGTTTAGAAGTACTCTTCCTGCTTTTTGCGCATTCTCCCTGACCATCTCAAGCTGAAACTCAGGTATCATTCTATAGGCGAGTTGGTCTTTATTAATTACATAGAGCAAGGTGAGTGTCTTAGGAAATCTGTTCTTAAGCGTAATTATTGATTCAATGGTGGCGCGAGCAGTTGGGGAATCATTCACCGGTACGAGAATTTTAGGTTCCATAGCAATTTGTTTCCTCCTGTTCATTAACTATTCATACATGTTAAGTATTCAGAATCACTGATAGTTAAAAATGAAACAGACTATCCATAGACAAAATTTGGTAGAAGAAGAACCAGCCCGGGCCAAAACGTTAATAGCAGGAGAATTGCCACCTGGATTATCAGGAAAGGCACAACTGCTTTTGAAACATAGACAATGTTCCTATCTACGGTGGCTCCGGTTATATAAAGACTTACCCCAAGCGGAGGTGTGCAATAGCCAATACCGAGATTTATTGTCATTATAAGGCCAAAATGCATGGTATCTATGCCAAATTTTGCCAATAAAGGCAGAAAGATGGGGGTAAGGATAAGCGTTGCCGAAATAATGTCCATAAACATGCCGATGACCAGGAGTAGAATATTTACAGAAAGCAAAAACACCCATGGTGAAGAGATATTTTCGACAACTACTGAGGCGATTTTTCCAGGAATCTGTTCAAAGGTCAAATACTCACCGAAAACAGAGGCTCCGGCAACAATAACAAGCAGTGTTGCTGAAGTAACTGCCGATCCAACAATGACTTTCTTTACCGCTATGAGCTTCATGTCCTTATGGACGAAAATCTCAATAAAAAATGCATAAAAACAAGCCACAACTGCAGCTTCGTTTGCCGTAAACAGGCCAGAATAGATACCGCCGAAGATGATAACTGGCAAAAGCAGGGCCCACACACTTTCTTTCAGCACTGCCACCACCTCTGAAAAGGTAGGTCTCGGGCGCCTTGTCATACCCATTTTCCTGCAGAAAAAGAAGGCATACAAACTCATGGCGATCATAATAATAAGCCCTGGAATAAAGCCGGTGAGGAAAAGTGCTTCTAATTGATCATTGCTCACCATGGCATAGAGAATCATGGCGATTGAAGGCGGTATTATAATCCCAAGAATCGGGGCGGTAGTCATCAGCCCTAAAGAAAATTTCTCATCATAATTATTTTCAATCAGTGCAGGAATCATAAAGCCACCGATTGCCACTACAGTGGCGACGGTCGATCCTGAAATAGCACCAAAAAAGCCACATGCCAAGACACCTGCCATGGCGAGTCCGCCTGGAAGAAAACCAACCAGGACATTGGCGGTTTTTATCAGTTTTTCAACGATTGAGCCAGTGGTCATGATATTTCCACAGAGGACAAAAAACATGACCACAATCAAGGCAAACTTATCCATACTCCTGTACAAAACCTCGATGACTATGTGGGCATCAATTCCCACCAAATAGACCAGCCCTACCATGCCAGTGAAAAAAAGAGACATAAAGACAGGTACTGTCGAGGCAAGGCAACCCATCAAAATTGCAAATATCAGGAGATAGCCGTTATCCATTGCTTATTTCTCTTTCGTTATTTCTTGCTGGTCCCTGATATCTTCCCAGATAATGATCAGCGTGCGTAAAAACATCATTACTCCCATTATCGGCAGTACTGCATAGAATAGCCACTCTGGTAAACGGAGGGTTGCCGTACGGGCAAACTCGTCCTGATACATCATTACCGTCATCTCGAAACCGAGATAAACCATTATTGAAGAGAAAAGGAGAACAGCGGCGTGCGAAATCAATGTAAGAGGTTTCTTCAACACCGGAAGCATTTGCGGCAAGGCGTCAATGCGGATCAGCGAGCGACTTCTCACCGCGGCTATACAGCCAATGTACGTTGAAAAGAAGATGACTTTCCGAACAACTTCATCTGACCAATAAAGACTAAAATTGTCCGTAGTTTTTCTCAAAATAACGTTTGCCATGGCAGTCAAGAGAGCCACACAAACAGCAGTGAATAGTGACCATTCTTCTACAAATTGGAAACTACGGTCCAAGGATTTGAATATTTTTTTCAACATTTTACAATGGTCGCAAAGAAAAAAGGTCGGAGAGGACACCCTCCCCGACCCCAGATATTACGGATCTTGACGGTCAAGTTGTAAATCTAGCTACCCAGCTTCTGCCGTACCGAAGTAAGGTAGTCAGGGCCAATTTTCTGTCCCCACTTCTCAAGTACTGGCTCGGCAAGTTTCTTCAATTCTTTTAATTCTGTATCTGACAGTTCAAGGAATTCAACACCGGCTTCTTTTGCAGCGGCAACCTGAACATCATGCTGTTTTCTTGTGAGCTCGCGGGTTGCCGCACTTTCCTCGGCTATAACTTCAAGAAAAACAGTTCTCAAATCTTCAGGCAATGTATCGAGCCAACGCTTGTTTACCAGATGAACAAACAAGCCCTGAGCATAGTTAAGTTGTGTGAAAGACTTGGCAATGGTGAACTTCTTGGTAATATTACAGACAATAGCTGTATGATCAAGGCCAGTGATAACACCGGTTTGAAGCGCCTGGGGAACATCCGGCCATGGCATAACGGTGAACTTCAAGCCCCACGCTTTGTACGAGTCAGTATTTACAGGTGCTTCAGCAATACGGAAGTTGACCCCTTTGGCATCGGAAATGGATTTTACCGGTGTCGTAGTTGCCCATCCATAGGGGCCATAGCCGGTCACATCAGCGACGACAATTCCACTTTTCTGCGCAGCATCAGCAAATGGCTGCCACAACTTTGGATCGTTTCTGAAGGTATCGAGCTTATCAAACGTGTCGACCACATACGGCAGATTTACGATTCCCAGTCTATCTGCCACATTTGCAGCAGCAACAGAAGAGCTGAGCATACCCTGCACGGCACCCAGTTTTAGTTTACTGATAACATCTTTTTCGCCGCCAAGTTGGGCCAGCGGACGGTAATCAACGAAAATGCGTCCATTACTTTTTTCCCATACTTTATCGCGAATTCGGTATCCAGCTGCAACACCTTCGATTACCGGATGTGAGATATTTGAAAGGATATAGGTGAATTCAGCACCACTGGGATCAAACTTTGGTTTCCATGCAGCCAGAGGGTCTTTCTTTTCTGCGGCAGAGACAAATCCCGGCAAACAGAATGCAGTTACGATTAATAATATGAACAACTTCTTCATGATAAATCTCCTCTCGTCAGAAAATCATTGGGTGGAAGGGCTACTTCCTCAGGTGATTAAGGAAAAGGTTCTATATCGGTACTATAGAGCCATCAGGTATTCCCATAACATAAATTATTATGTTAAGCAATTGCTTTGGGGACAAAATTCTTCCATCCCACTCCGTAACCTTATTACATCCCCTTTCTCTTTTAAAAAACAGCCATATTGTATTGTAATGACAATGAGTGGTATTCCAGAATGATACACTTGGTTGCCTATTCGATAATTACGCGGAGCAGAAAAAATATGATTACTATCACTGATAAAGCGTTCAGAATGCTTGGCCGACAAGGTGCCGGCAAGAATTCATATCTTCGCATACTTGTTAAGTCAGGGGGATGTGCAGGTATGACCTATGACGCGGAAATTGACACGGTTAAACATGACGATGAAAGTATCGTTAAAAAACATGAAGATATTATTGTCATATCAAACAAAGAGAGCCTTTCATTCCTTGATGGCCTCACGATTGATTATTCGGATGACCTTATTTCTTCAGGTTTTAAATTCAGCAACGTCAACAACGAATCCTCCTGTGGATGTGGCGCCAGTTTTGAGTTGGCTGGTTTCCCGGAAATAAGCAAAGGAGCTATAAGCTGTGGCACTTAATCCTATACCACTATTGGGTGGCAAATCAGTTCATTGCATCAATGAACAACAAATGGCTGAAGCATGGCGACTCGCAGAGGAAGAACCTGCTTCAGCACTGAAAATACAGGGCTATTTAAAAGAAATTGAGACTCAATTAACCAGAAATGAGCGTGCTGCACTCGCCTTTGTAATTATTCAAAAACTTAAAAATTCCGTACCGTTTTAACGCTTTGATCGGCTTCCTTTTCGAGCAAAGAATAAGACTTACTAAAAAGTGGCCTGCTAATATGTGCGAGCTATGGGTACTGGATGGCTATGATATTGTACGTTTTTAATTAAGTATATGAAATTGATACATAAAAATAGATAAACGAGGACCCCAGTGTACTTGTTCTTTTGATGTAATACTTTAAAATTGCCATAATATTACATACATTTTGTCTAGTTTTTATTGACACAATCATGGTGACAATGTAATCATTGTCACCATGACAAATAGCATTATTCCGCCATTTTCACTCTCCTTACCAAGGTATGTGGCTCTTGCAAACGCAATTGAAGATGCCATTTCTACAGGCCAACTTGCTCCCGGGCAGCAACTGCCAACCCACAGGGATTTAGCCGCATCAATGGGAGTTACCGTCGGAACCATTACACGTGGCTATGGTGAAGCCCAGAAAAGAGGGCTCATCAACAGCACCGTTGGGCGAGGCACTTTTGTGACCATCGATTCCCAGGCCAGTCGCTTGCCGAAAATACCCAAACAAGACGGCAACATAATTGAGATGGGATCGGTAACCCCACTCTACTCAACAGATCCACCGATACAAGATGGGTTAAAACAACTTCTGGAAGATGCGCAAGTCCAACAGACTCTGCAGTATTGTGATGCGGTTGGGCATGAGCACGATCGTAAATCAGGTGCGAAATGGCTTGAACTCTATGGCATGCATGTCACCGAGAATGCCGTCATCATTTGTGCCGGCGCCCAGCATGCCCTCACCTGCATCCTAACAGCACTGCTCCATCCTGGAGACAGTATCGCTGTCGAGCACCTGACATATCCCGGATTCAAAACACTTGCCGGTATGCTCGGTATGAGATTGGTACCTATAGCAATGAATGATGAGGGTATGGATCCACATGCTCTTGATGCTGTCTGCAAAAAAGATACTATCAGGGCCATCTTCGTTATGCCAGGTCATCAGAACCCAACAACCTCCTGCATGAGTCAAAGAAGACGAAATGAAATCGTCCGGGTAGCGCAGAAGCATGATCTTCTGATCATTGAAGATTGTGCCTACGACCTTTCCGCCTCAAGCCATTTTACTCCTTTGGCGGCAATAGCTCCTGATCAGACTGTTCTCATCGCTGGAGTATCCAAATACTTCGGAGCTGGACTTCGTACATCCTACCTGACAGCCTGTCCGGAATTGCGAAACAAGTTGGGCAGAGCAGTTCGTAACACTATCTGGATGGCTTCCCCCATTACAGCCCGCCTTGCCAGCATGTTCATCAACGATGGCAGTGCGCTGAGTTCTTTAATTAATAAAAAAGAAGAAACTCGATTGAGAAATAAATTAGCACAAGAATTTCTGCAAGATTTTGAAATCGATTCTCTTGCCGATGGTTTTTTTATGTGGCTGAAATTACCAGAGCCATGGACCGGTTCTCAACTTGAAATGGCGGCACGGGAAAGAAATGTCTCTATCTTTTGTGCCGACAAGTTTGCTGTCGGCTCAGATCCTCTGCCCCGTGCTGCTCGCATTTCTTTAACGGGACCTGAAGATAGTAATGAACTGCAAGAAGGCTTGACCATTATCAGGGAATTACTCTCATCGCCGCCCATGCAGCAAGCTCTTCTCTAATGAGGGTTTTGCAGCAACGGTAGTGTCTGCACAAAACTATCGTTTCCGCCCAGCAGCTCTTAGCTTTTAGCCATCAGCTGTTTATAAAAATTTATATTTTATTCAGTTAAGCTAACTGCTAATCGCTAAAAGCTTATCGCTCCACCTTAAGTCCTTGACGTTATCATTGATTATTTGTTTTATAACAGGACAGGTGATGATTCATCTATTCATACCCCGTAAGATTCATTGATTTTCATTCCACGTCGCGGGTAAAAAGAGAAACTACCCGTATTTAAAAAAACAACTGGAGGTCAAAATGAAAAAACTTATAAGTGGATTAGTAATGACCGTCATCGCAGGCGTTCTTACCTTTGGCACATCGCAGGCGGCGGACAAGGCTTATAATCTGAAATTCCAATCGAGTGACAACACCGGCAACGCAAACTTTCAGCTCAAAAAGGAATGGGCCGAACGAGTAAAAGCTGCTTCCAACGGCCGCATCAACATCGAAATGATGCCGGTTGGTTCAATCGTTAAGCATTCGGAAACCCTTGATGCAATCAGCAGTGGTATTCTTGACGGTCATGTCACGGCAACCGGCTATTTCTCCGGTAAGGATCCGGCATTTGGACTGATTGGAAATACTGTCGGCGCCTGGGGCGACCCTAATGAAATGCTTCTTTTTATGGAGCAGGGTGGCGGCACTGAATTGCTGCGTGAAATGTACAAGCCGTATGGTGTTTATTTCATTGGAGCCTCTGCGACCGGTCTCGAGGCTTTTGTTTCGAAGGTCCCGCTGGACGGTGTTGGCGACCTCAAGGGCCTGAAACTGCGTGCCCCTGAAGGGTTGGTGCAGGCAGTATTCGCCGCTGCAGGAGCAGCACCGGTCAACCTGCCGGGTTCGGAAGTTTACACCTCGCTTGACAAGGGCGTCATTGATGCAGCCGATTACACAGTCTTCTCAACCAACGAACAGCAAGGCATGCATAAAATAGCCAAGCATCCGGTATATCCGGGCTTTCACTCCATGCCGGTTCTCGACGTTTCTATTAACCAAAAGACCTGGGACAGCATGACTCCAGATCTTCAGGCGATCCTGACCATGTCGGTACGCGATTTTGCCCGCCAGATGACCTCTGCATTGAAGATGGCTGATCTGGCTGCGGTAGCTACTGTTCTCTCTCGTGGGGACGTGACCATCCACGATTGGCCAGCAGCAGAGCGAAACAAGTTCCGCGCCATCGCCATGACTGAGTGGGAAAAATTCTCGACTAAATCGCCGAGCGCCAAAAAGGTCTACGATGTTCTGACCAAGTTCCTGGCCGACAATGGCATGCTCAACTAGACCCATAGACGGCACGGCGGTCCTTGACGATCTGCCGTGCCTGCTGTCTTTTTAATTTTTTATCCCTAAAAGACTCATTCCCAAGGCTGGCTCCGATGAAAGAGGCAAAAAAACAAGGCAACGACACTCAATCGTCACCCACATGGGAGATGAGTTTTCTTGACCGGTGGGTCGACAGGGGCGGACGATGGTTTAGTTATCTTTTTCTTATCAGTGGCCTTGCCATCGTCTACGAAGTCATCGCTCGTTATGTTTTCGGTGCCCCGACCATCTGGAGCCATGAAACGACGACCCTGCTCTGTGCACTTTGCTTCGCCTATGGAGGCTGCTATTGCCTGGCCCGAAACAGCCACATTCGCATTGTCATTCTGTATGACCGGGTGTCGCCGAAATTCCGGCGATATCTTGACTTGTTCAATACTTTTGCCGGACTGATTTGGGGCTGCATGCTAATCTATGCTGCCTATACGCTCGTCGAGAAATCCTGGTTCACACCGCTGGGCGAATTTCACATGGAAACCAGCGCCAGCGCCTGGGACCCTCCGTTCCCTGCATGGACCAAGGCGTTCCTGATGCTTGCCCTGATTGTCATGACCTTGCAATTCCTGCTGCGGCTGATCAAAACGCTGCGCCAAAAATAGTATTTAGGGGTTCATTTTAATGTTTGAACTTTCCGCATTAGGTATCGAATGGGGCAGCCTTCTCATGCTGGTCATGATGATTTCCCTGCTGATCACCGGCATGCCCCTGGCGTTTGTCACTGGATTGGTTGCGCTCTTTTTCACGGTCGGATGGTTCGGTCCCAATGCCGTACCTTTGATCACCAGCCGCATCTACAGTTTCACGACCAGCTACGTATTCATAGCTGTTCCCATGTTCGTTCTGATGGCTGCTATCCTTGATCAATCTGGAATTGCTAAAGATCTTTTCAACGCCATGCGCATCGTTTCTGGTCGTCTTCGTGGCGGGGTCGCCATTCAGACACTGGTAGTAGCCCTTTTCCTGGCTGCCATGTCTGGCATCATCGGTGGTGAAACAGTGCTGCTTGGCATGTTGGCTCTGCCGCAGATGCTGCGCATCGGGTACGATCGAAACCTGGCCATTGGCGCGGTATGTGGCGGAGGGGCGCTCGGCACCATGATGCCGCCGAGTATTGTTCTGATCATCTATGGCTTGATGGCCAATGTTTCGATCAGTGATCTGTTTACGTCGGCATTTGTACCTGCCATCATGCTTTGCACCTTCTACATCATCTATGTCCTGGTTCGCTGCTACATGAATCACGATTTGGCACCCGTCGCCGAAGAACAGTTATTGGAACTTACCTGGGGAGAAAAAATAGCCGGCTTGAAAGGCGTTATTCTGCCGGTTCTCGTTGCCTTCTCAGTACTTGGCAGTATTTATCTGGGTGTCGCCTCGGTGACAGAAGCCTCGGGCATTGGCGTTGTCGGCATTCTGTTGAGTACTCTTGTGCGCGGCGAACTTACCTGGGACCTGGTTAAAAAAAGCGCCTGGCGCACTATGGAAACCTGCGGCATGATCATCTGGATCGGCATTGGCGCAAGTGTTCTTGTCGGTGTATACAATCTTATGGGCGGTAACCGTTTCGTTGAAGATATGATCATCAATCTTGGTGGCGGCAACCGGC
>JABDPQ010000292.1 GCA_013042695.1 Desulfobacterales bacterium
GGTTACTCCTGTATCCCACCGCAGGCTTGTCCTTTGAAGATTTTATTATCGAAGAGGTTATACGCGGCTTCCAGTGCACCATGAAAGCAGGAATTGATTTTCATTTTTACCGGACCAAGGACAAGTCGGAAATTGATCTGATCGTGTCCGGCTCCTTTGGCGTAATTCCCATTGAAATTAAGTTGGGCTACAAAATCAACCAACGACTGCTGACTTCATTGAAGACTTTTATCAACGACACAGGGGCTCGTTTCGGCATTCTGGTAAACAATGCAGAGCGGATTGAAATTTTGTCCGATAACATTATCCAGATTTCGGCCAGGTATTTGTGAGCCCTTGAGAATGGAAGCTCAAATTCAGCAAATTGACCCGGAACGATATCTATTCTGTAGACAATCAACTGGGCTGTTTATATCACTCGGTGGCTATTATACGGTTTTGGGAAAGACCTCATTGAGGCAAGTAAATTCAACGAAATTGATAAAGAAGTAGATAATGGATTTATTGAAAAGTCAGGCTTAAAATCAAAATACGAGAAAGGCTGTGGTTATAGACGCTTTCATTGGCAAAAAGGCATAAAGCGTGGTTACGATTTGGGTACGGAGAACTAGGGAAAAGAGGGTAAACTTGCCAAAAGCTGTCTGAATTTTTTTCCTTTTTATTTCAGGATCATAAATGATTTTGAGGGAGTATGAAATTCCCTTTGTCAGCTTTCCTGATCCTGGTGTCGCATGTTCGATTCATGCCGGGGGCACCAATAAAAACGAGGAGTTATGCAATTTAGCATTTCCCTATTTTTCCTTCTCGCTAAAGAATTTCAGAAAATTTTCTTTATCCAGTATCCTGGTGCCACCTAAATTTTTACTGATTCATATGATAGCGATGTACCTTCGACACCCGTTGGCCTTAATTCAGCTGGACAATTTTCTCTGAGCAAGTTCGAGTCTGGATTTAATATCAATCCCCTGGGGGCAAATCGATTGAGCGATTGTTGTCTCTTGATCGGAAAGTGATCGGCTGTTTGTTGGTATCAGGTGATAAAATTCTTTGGCGATATCAGTCTTACCATAGCATTCATGGTACATCAAGTATCTCAAGGAATCGGCTATTCGAGCACTTTTATTGACAGCTTTTTCGCAAAGATGAGAACATCCCTGACAGCTATATTGTGCTGTCATTGCTGCCAGCCTATTGAGTTGATGGATTTCGTTGGCTGTGAGCTGTTCTCCAGATATTGCTGCGGCAATGTTCTCCCTGGCGACTTTGATACTGTCCATTTCCACTACAACGGAGTCGATACGGTCATCTGCCCATACAGATTTTAATTTTGCCTGACCCAAGGTAAAGTTTTTGGACTTGAAATTTAAAACCGCCTCGGCATCTGCAGGTACAGATCCCATGGTTTTCATGGCTATCAAGCCAATACCGGCCTCTTTACAATTGTCCATGGCCAAGCTTAATTCCCGATGGCCATATCTCCTGAAATTGTAGCTGAATAAAATTGCATCTATGCCTCCGGTTTTTACGGCCTTGTTGAGCAACTCGACAACATCTCCCCCATGACTTGAAAAGCCAAAAAAGCGCGTCTTTCCAGATTTTTTTAGCTTTTCCCCAATCTGGATCAGGTCTCGATTAATGTCATCTGCATCGTTGACGCTGTGACGCAAATATAGGTCCAGATAGTCCGTTTCCAGGTCGGCCAGGCATTCATCGATGTCTTTAACAAAACCGTTTAATGACCATGCACCGGATTTGGAGGTTATCCAGAGTTTATTTCGGCCACCGATTTGTGAAGCAAAATTGGCAATGGCCTTTTGCGAAGTACCCCAGCCATAAGAAAGTGCGGTATCAAGATAATAGACACCCTCTCGAAACAGTAGGTGCAGAATTTTATCATAGTCTTGATCCAAAGTCTGGGCTGTGCCGATTTGTAATATAGGAACAGAGGCTCCGGTTTTGCCCAAGTGCCGGTGGGGTATTTTTTGTGAGAAGTCGGTTTTTCTCGTTGCAGCTTCGGCTCTATTTAGAATTGCTTGGTGAGACAAACCAATGGTTGCAGCGGATAGTACGGCAGATTTCAAGAACTGACGACGATCAAGGTTACATTTTTTCATGATTCCTCTGGGTTTGTTCGATATCTCAGCAATAAGCGTCGCTCTTGGGAGCGGCTTTCGCCAACCGCAGTGACATAAGCTGCCGGTTGATCAGAAACCGGACACTCTTTTTGGCATATTCCACAACCAGTGCACAAATCCGGAACGATAAATGGTTTGTTGACGACCACAAGGTTGCCGAAAGTATCTTTGATTTCTTCATCGTAGGTTTGAATGGCTTTGGGTGCAATGGGGCAGACCTCTTGACAAACTACGCATGGGATTTCATTGGCCCAGGGCAGACATCGGGATTGATTGATAAATGCAGTTCCCAGTCGAATCGGGCCATGCTGTATAAATTTTCCAAAGCCCAGTTTCTCGGTAACTGAGATCTCCCGTATAGCGCCAGTGGGGCAGACATTCGAACACAATGTGCATTTTTGCTGACAGTGTCCAATATTAAAATTGAGCACTGGCGTCCAAAGTGCTTCAATTCCGCCTTCTCGCAGGCCAGTCGGTTGAAGGACATTGGTGGGGCATATGCGAATGCATTGAGCACACTTGATGCATTTTTTTAAAAACTCCTTTTCCGATACCGAGCCCGGCGGTCGAATCATTAACGGTGAATAGTTCGCATCATTGCTCTTACCATTGCTTCTTATCAATGGAAATCCGATGAGACCAATGAGTCCGGCAAAGACAAAGTGGCGACGAGTGAAATCGGGTGCAGGGCTAACCGGTGTTGGCATTTGAGGGGGGAGGCTGAAACTGAGTGCGTTTTCAGGGCAGTCATCAATGCAGTTCATACAGGAAAGGCATTCACTGAGGCGCAAGCTGCCTTCAGGGCTGGAAGCGCCTTCACAGCGAGTCAAACAGAGATCGCAATCTGTGCATAACTGTAAATCTCGGTGAATTCGAAAAAGTGGAAATAGTGACAATACTCCCAATAGAGCGCCAAGCGGACAAAGCGTTCGACAAAAAAAACGGGGATACCAGATGTTCAAAACGATAATAAAGACAAAAACTGAACCGATCCAAAATGAGCCGGTGAAAATCCGTTCTGTGGTTCCTGGAGCTAATTGTAGATTGGTAAATGATGAATTGCTTATCACAAAATCCCAAATAACAGAAATACTTATAGCCACACTGCGATGTAGCAATGCGATGGGATCAAGCAGTCCAATTTGCACCGTGCCGGAGGCTGCAATGATCAAGAGAATAAGCAGGATTGCATACTTAATGATCTGGCGTGGCTGGTATCGATTCTGTTCCTGACGTTCCTTAACGGATCGGATATTAAACAGCCAGCCAAAAAACTGATGCAGAGTTCCAAGGGGGCACACCCAATTGCAGAATACTCGACCGAACAATAAGGTAAGCAGCAGTACTAGAATTGACCAACCTAGGAAACGATAGATATGTCCGGTTGAAAGTGCAGTAGATAAGGCTACAAGCAAATCGATCTCTAAAAAACGAGAGACAGGATATCCCTGAATCCGTGTCGTCCAGGAGGCCCAGACAGTGAACAAGAATAACCCAAGAAAGACCACCTGGGAAATAATCCGAATATTGGTGAGCCTGAGCAGAGTTTTCATGACACCTCCAGGATTCGATTCGAGGCGTCGATTTTTCCTCCACCTTTCTTTTCTGCCAGATAGAGATAATTCGGCAGCTTGGACTCATCTCGTTGCAGCAGATTGACAAATGCCCAGGCATCCATGGCGACTTGATCGGTTCCGGCAACAATGACATCCCACGGTTTTACGTATGCCGGATCTCCACCAGTGGGGCCATTACGCATAAGGATCTTTGACCCATCAAGTATGGTTAGGGTTGGTTTGATCATGATCGAAAGATCGGCGATAATGGTGTGAATGTCCTGATGAAACTGGTTTCGCCGTCCTCCCAGCAAACCGTACCAATTTTTAATACCCATGGAAGCACCACACAGATTATGGTCTTTCACCGGGGCAACACCAATAACTTTTGTCACTCCGATCAGCGGCCGGTAAAAACATGGCCAACTCCTAATAAGTTCGGCATCAGGTGTTTGGAGGATTCGAAAGGCGTTGCCATCCGGCAGATTTATACGACCTCCAGCCTTTTCCACCGCTTTTTTAATTCCGGTTTTGGCGAAGCAATCGGCAGGTGATTCGATAGGATTGTCAGCCACTCGAACTTCCTGAGCTCTGCAATCAATCAACAGCCGTTTTATCAGAACTTCAATCAGCTCCGGACTGGTTGTGGCGCCCAACTCCGGAGAACGATCAAAGGCAACATTTGGTTTTAGCAGCACGACATCACCCGGATGAACAAAATGGGCGATTCCACCAATGGCGTCTAAAGCTTTTGTTAGTCGCCCTGAGGTTGTCTTATCCCGGCCAATGCCAATTTCCATCATACCTGATGGCAACTTGACACGGTAATCGGGCAGAGTAAATTGCTGAGGTTCAGGTATACTCCGGGTTCCTGTGAAGTCTTTTAAGGAAAAGGGATAGTCCTCCGGTGCCCACGCTAAATACGCTGCACCGCCGCATATGGTAGAGGCAAAAGCAACTCGCTTTAGAAACTCTCTTCGGTTGAATGTAGTTGGCATCACGTCATCGTTGTTTTTCATTGGGCAATGATCGTCCAATCATTTCAAGCAGCTGAAAACTCGTTTCTTGATCCGGTGTTTTGTCAGCGCCAAAGATAAATGAATCTTGAAGTGTAATGATGAAATAGGATTTCAAAAAATTATGCTGTAACAAGGCGAGATTTTCAGTTTTTCGAATTATTTGGTATTCGTACTGATGCTCTTCAAGAATCCGGGTAAGCAGCTGTAAGGCACTGTTTTCTGTTTCGGCTCGGTGTACAAACACTTCCGTTTGGAGCGTTGTATCCGGCTTTCCAAACCAAAAATCTTTTGCAAAATCGTATTGAAACACATTGACTGCTTGATGCCGGATTTCCGCTGGTTTGATATTAAGCTCCTGTAAGAGTTGATATCCAAAGGCGACAGTGCTTTCAGGTGCTGGGAGTTCGGAAAAACTTTTCACTAACTGTCGTGACTTTTTGCGAATAGACTCGGATGAGCGGTTTCCGGCAATTCGATAGAAGAAATGGTCTTTTCGACCAATAAGTCCGATAGTGGTTTCAAAGTAGGTATTGGGACCATCCTGCTTAACTTGACTTTCAGGCGATCGATGTTCAGCAAATATCCCACTGCTTCCCGCAATGCTGCCTTGATTGTATAGCTCAATTGATATCTCTTCTACTTGATCGGATGATTGCAGCACCAAAAACGATAATTGTTTAAAGTCGTGTCTTAAAAACCGTTCAGCCTCTCCATTGATTTTGACATAGAGATTTTGGGGATCGAACGTCTTTATCCGCGATTCGGGTCGCCATCGGTCGGATGCTACCGAATCAGGAAATATCCCCAGATCTATATCTTGCGAAGAGTTGGCCTTATCCGGTAATTGCCAGAGCTTGAATGGTCGTTGATACAATACGATTGACGAAGAGACTTGCTCTAGGGCTTCAACTGAAACATCCTGCCGCGCTGGATCATAGAGATTTTTACGGGTCGCTGCCCATAGAACAATAACCGCCAGACTGAACAAAATAATCAAGCTGCTTACGATTTCATATCTGCTGATGTGCTTTCTATTTATCCGACGACGCTTCGGATTAAATAGTCTGAGGTCTGGCATGGATTACTGTTTCTGTTTGAATGGCCGCTACCAAAAGAGGATTTTACAGGAGTATACATTGTATTGAAGTGAGCCAGCAAGCATAAATCAGCACTGTTTCTCAATCTAAAACTGGATTAAATCTGTGTAAATCTGGGGACATAATACTAACAAATCTTTTAAATTAGTATTATGTTTGAGGATTTACAGCATGAATAGATCAGCGATGGAACTTGCTGTGAATGATTTTTTGAAATAAGGTGGGGAAATGATGTGCAAACCAAACTCCATATCTCGATGCACCAGGAGGCCAACAGATACGATCACCTTTAGAAATCGATTTAAAAACACTTTTGGCCCATTTATCTCCAGGAACAGCACTTAAAAAGTCTAAATCAAGATTTTTGCCGTAAAGATTTTCAATATCATCATACATTTCTGTTTTTACACCACTCGTTATTACAAGCAAGGTACTTGCTCCAGTATTTCTCAATTCTTGTGATAAACATTCCGTAAAAGCAACCACCGCTGCTTTGCTGGCCGCATAGGTGCTGGCACAAGGAAAAAACATTTTTCCAGACACACTGGCATTATTGACAATTACTCCAGATTTTTGTTTTAAAAGGATTGGTACAAGTCCACGACTTATATGAATCAAGCCATTTATATTTACTTGTAGCATTTTATAGATATCATCCAGCGGTTGATCTTCAATAAGACCACCAGTAAGTAAGCCAGCGTTATTAATAAAAATATCAACGTGTTTCGTCTCAAGTTTCTTCAATACATCATCGATAGACTTTCTATCTAATAGGTCAATGGATATTTCTTCAATAGAAGCTGCGCCGTTATCTATAAGCTCTTGTTTATCTTTATCATCAATTCCACTGCGATTGAGTAGATACAGGTGACAACCCAAACTTGCGGCATGTTTAGCAAACGCCAAACCAATACCACGATTAGAGCCAGTTATGTAAACGTGTTTATTTTTAAAGTCCATTTGAAAATCCTTTCTTGGTAATAGAGCTTAGTTGAAAACTGATGTCATCTATGACTCAGACAAATTAACGGGACACCTTACTTAATTTTGCTGCGATTATTGAAATTATTCCTCCCTCATAATGGTAATTATCCTCTCGTCCAGACAAGACCGCAAAAAAGTGTTCATTGGTTTCTGATTGCCTGACTCATAGAATGGAATCATCAACCTGTTAAACTCTAATTGGCGATTTGCTGGAAGGTTGATTACTGGATACCCCGTACTTAAAAGTAGACCGTTCATCATGAACCTTCCCATTCTTTTGTTAACATCATAAAAAAACTGATTACGCGCCATGCTCAGAAAAACATGAATAGCTTGGTCGTAAATATCAGGTATTCCATCTAACTCTTGAGTTATTTCCTCAAATAAATTTATCAATTTTTCTGGCTTCGGCGGCATATATTTTGTCCCAGCGATTGTAACAGACCCACTGCGGAAATTACCCCACTCAAGCGCCTCATTTTTTGCCGCAATTGCATGCAATCCGCATACTTTTTCCACTGAAACAGAAAATGCATCCTGCTCGATCCATTGGAACAAAGTCCGCCAACCAGCTGCCTGATTAAGAGCAATATCCTGATCTGAAACCGTATGACCTCCAACGGTCACGCCATCTAGTAATGTTTGGATTTCAGGCAGGGTTAAATTAATTCCTTCTAGGTTAACAGCATCGCAAACAAGCTCAGAGAGTTGGCGTTTGGCCAGCATCAAAACCTTAACTTTATCAGGTGTCATATTCCATACGGTATCTAATACCAAAGAACTGTCTCCTTCTTTGAATGCTCAAATTAAAAACAAATGGAGAGGTAAGAAACTAATTCTGCGTCTTCTTGGGTCCGGG
>JABDPQ010000293.1 GCA_013042695.1 Desulfobacterales bacterium
CCATGCTTTAATTCCCCGGCGGCATAGCCTTCTGCGTGGATATAGGATATTTCCTTGAGTTTAAGTGCTCCTTCAAGTGCTATTGGAAAGTTAACACCACGGCCAATAAAGAGAAAGTCACGACAATCATAGAACGACTCTATCAATCCACGGATTTTTTCTTGCAGTACGGGGAGTATCTGTTCAACAACTGCGGCGCACGTTATCAGTTCCTGACCAAGTCTTTTTCTTTCGTCCGCAGAAACAGTTTTCTTCAGTTGCGTCAGATACAGGGTAAAAAGAAACAAAGCGGCAAGCTGAGAGATGAACGCCTTGGTCGAGGCAACCCCTATTTCGGGCCCTGCATGAGTGTAAATCGTACCATCAGCTTCACGCGTCATCGTCGAGCCGACAACGTTGCAAATGGTAATCACCTTGGAGCCGAGTTTGGCAGCCCTTCTGATGCCGGCAAGTGTGTCCGCGGTCTCACCTGATTGTGAAATCGAGATGGTTAACACTTTGTCATGTACCAATAAACTGCGATATCGAAATTCTGAAGCGATATCGACATCTACTGGAATCTTTGCATACTTTTCAAGCCAATATTTGGCTATGAGTGCAGCATGCCATGATGTTCCGCAGGCAACGAGGAAAATACGTTCAATTCCGGATAGATCTTCTGCTGACAAATTGATTTCCGGAAGAACAACCTCTCCGGTCTCAAGGTTAATTCGACCGCTTACGGTATTGGTTATCGCTTGCGGCTGTTCAAAGATTTCTTTGAGCATGAAATGCTTATAGCCAGCTTTTTCAGCCATTGCGGCATTCCATTGAATAGTCTTGATATCCTTGGTTATTGTTTCGCCAGACGTCAGAGAAAACAACGCTCTATGTCCATCGGATAAAACTGCCATTTCTTCATCTTCAAGGAAGATAACCTGTTTTGTATAGGGCAAGAGCGCCGGAATATCCGAGGCAAGAAATGAACCGCCATCGTCATCAACACCAAGAACGAGAGGACTTTGATTTCGTGCAGCAATTAATACACCTGGAAAATCAGCCGACATGACACCAAGCGCATAGGAACCCTCAACACGTTTAAGGGCCTCTCTTACTGCCAGAACAAGATCGTCTTTAAGATGTTCCTCAATCAGATGAGCCATAACCTCGGTATCTGTCTCCGATGAGAAGTTATGTCCTTGAGATTTAAGTTCTTCACGCAGAGAATGATAATTTTCGATGATGCCGTTATGAACGACGACCAACCTACCGCTGCAATCGGTATGAGGATGGGCATTCTCGGTCGTCGGCGCACCGTGGGTAGCCCAGCGTGTGTGCCCAAGACCGATATGTGCTTTAACGACAATGGCCTCATCAACAATTGCTTCGAGTTTTGCGAGTTTACCCTCACAACGATATTTAGACAGCTCGTTATCCTTGAGGTAGACAATTCCAGCTGAATCATAGCCGCGATACTCAAGGCGTCTTAAGCCTTCAAGCAGTACCGGTACAACTCGACGTTTTCCCGCATAACCTACAATGCCGCACATATCTAACTCCTCTATGTTTAAATTTATAAAATCATTATTTTATTGTGTATTGATATAGTAAAATACGCAAAACAAAAAGACAGGACAACATTACTTTCTGCATATTACCAGTTTTTTCTTTGCTCAATCTAAAAAAGCAGTTACGATTGGCCGACTTTAACATGAAGCTTAAACCTACCCAACGACACCCCCGACCACTCTATGGACAACAGAAAACGCCTCAAAGAAATATTACTGGAAAGATCATACCGCAAAGGGACATTTACGCTTACATCTGGCAAGAGCTCAGATTTCTATATCGATGGCAAGCAAACGACCTTGAGTGCAGAAGGAGCCTATCTTTGCGGCAAGCTGCTGTTTGATCTCATTTCCCAGGAAAAAGAGCTGATTCAGGCTGTCGGTGGCATGACACTTGGAGCAGACCCACTGGTTACCGCAGTATCCATGGTCAGTTTTCTAGAAAACGCTCCCATCCCAGCCTTCATCGTCCGCAAAGAAGCAAAAGGACATGGCACCGGCAACTATATAGAAGGTCTAAAAAACATGAAGCCAGGCTGCCGGGTTGCCTTGGTTGAAGATGTAGTAACC
>JABDPQ010000256.1 GCA_013042695.1 Desulfobacterales bacterium
ATTTTCATTTCAAGTACCTGATTACTGGCAATAGAGGATATCATCGCCTCCATGGATATGCTTGATCCACCCATGTCAACATTGATAATGCATGATTCATCTCTATTAACAAGATCAACTGGCAGCGTCCCTGGCTGAAACAGGAGATTAAATGCGGGCGCATTACTCTTTTGATACACGCCCTGAAGTCGATAACGCTCTTTATTGTCTATAAGCGGGAGATATATTCTTACGGGTTTGTCATCAGGAATGTCTTGTAAGATGTCAATGTTTGTCGTCATGAATATGCCATACAAAGAGTTGAAGTCCTATAAGCTGTAAAAATAACAAAAAAAAATGAACAGATATAGAAAAAAATGATGCTACAAAAATATTATCATTAATTCTGTGTAATATCAAGGAGTAGAGGATATATATGCGTGACATTGAAAATTGTTAGAACGCAATCCTAACTATTTTGAGTGAACCATTACAAAGCAAGCATTGTTTTCGAGTTGATCAAAACCGAGTGAGCAAATGATATCGTTTATCAAGCCACTCAATTCTATAAAAATGATGGTAGAAAATTCTGATTAATATGAGAACTTGCTAAGTATTATTCAAATGTTCGATGGCGAAATAAAAATCAGGTCACACATTGGAGTAAAATAAAAGAAGTTTCAATTGATAGTCGTTTAAGCAGATTCGTTGACGAAACGAGTTGGGTTTTGAGAGGAGCTAAGGTAGCCACTCACTCCCTGCCGGCCATTTTTTATTTTATTTCGTTCCTCCAGCAATACAGCCATTTTACCTCTAACTTTCAGAGCAACATCATTATTTAAATCAAGGAATCGTTCCATGATGGCCACTCGACTTCTGTGTAATAACGAATTTTCTTCAATTAGTGTGGTGCTAATCGCAATATTTATCGCACTGTCAATTTTCTTTGCTTCGTCCAATAATCCATTTAGATCCTGCAATGCGGTTAATATATCTTCGGTGGAAAGAATGTTTACTTGATCACCAATCGATTTCGTTTTGTCGTAAAGATAGCCATATTGACTAATAGACATAGTGAGGAGTTCAGAAAATGATTTCATATCGTTTTAAAGCGAAACTGAGAAAGAATCTACTTTATCTGAAAGAAGGGACCGTGACTCAGCACTCTTATTTTGGCTCTGAATTGCTTCAGTCCAGGTATCGCGAAGATCGGTTAAAAGTTTTGTAACGATTGCAAGTGAATCTGAATTATTATTGATGTTTGCCCTGATTAGTTCACGGTTCATGTAGTCGTATAAAGATGCAAGATCGGCGGCAATGTCTTCACCTATTTTATGATCAAGGGTTGCCGACAGCTCAGAAATGATTGCAGAAGCTTTATTGATACAATAGGTTTTTTGTTCGTTATTATTCTCTGTAATCGCTTTTATTGCTCGAGCAATAAATCTAATTGCTCCATCATAGAACATGATAAGCAACTGTTCTTTAGTGGCACTATCAATCTGATTTTTTAAGTAATTATCAGAATATGCATTAACCATTAATTATTTCCTCCCTGCGAGAGACTTGCCAGCATAGTCATTTGCTGACTTAGGTAGGTGGAGGTTGAATTCATGCCACTAACAAGTTCCTCCATCGCAGAAAATTGTTTTGTAAGGGTTATTTCCCTCTGTTCCAGACGAAGTTCTAGTCGTTCGATGGATGCATCAATTGAACGAATTGAGCTGTCATGAGTTTGCTTTTTACCAGCATATAGACCATCAAAGTTATCAGTCCAAACATCGAGAAATGTTGTAAATTGTTCAAAAATACCAGTTGTTGTATCGTCTCCTAATAAAAGAAACTCAAAGTCATCATAATTTTCACTCAGAGCGGCCTCAAGCTTTTCGGAATCAATCGAAATGAGACCTGTCTGAGCATTTGTCTTAAAGCCGATATCTATCAAATGATTTAAATCACCAGTACCACCGACGGTAGCTACTAATAAATTCTGCAATGTTCGCCTGACTGAACGAAAACTCGCATCATTCCCCCAATCTGCATCTTTTTGTTCATTCACAAAGTTTGTAATATCATTATAAGCAGAAACAAAGGCCTGGGTCTTTTCTGATATTGCTGAATTATCACTATCAACATTGACAGTAGTTGATTCTCCGTTGTCATTTTCCCTCAGGAGATCTATAGAGATCCCTGGGATCGCATTGTTTATGGTATTACTGCTCGAGGTAATGTTTATCCCGTCCACATTAATTTCTGCTAATTCAGCATCTTGAGTGGTCGAGAATCTTAGTCTAACTCCTCCTAATCTTATATTTGTATTCACATTGAAGTCAGTGTTTGCATCTTCGCCGGATAACACCATACGATAATCTTCACCATCAAATATTATTGAAGCGGTGACACCGGTCTCAAATTCATCATTGGCGTCATTGATCGCTTCTCGTATGCTGTTGAGACTGCTTCCTGCAGCTATATTTATGCGCGTTCCGTTTATAGTAATTGGTCTACTATTTGAATTGCCAAGGTTTCGATCTGCATAACCATTACCTACATCTTTTTGAACCTGAGCGAGATTAACAATTTCTACTTGATAATTGGCAGTTTCTGCTTCTGAAGAATCAAGAGTAGAGAGCAAGAAATACTCGTCTGTGCCTGCAGTTGCAACATATGAGCCCAGTTTGTCGGGCTCATTCATATCTGCTATGGAGGTGTTTAAGGCGTTTAGTTTCTCTTCGAACTGAGAAAATGCCTCCAGTCTACTTCCAAGATATTCTTTTTCCGATTCGAGTCTATTAAGCGGTTCACGTTCAACATCCATGATCGCTTTAATAATAGCACCGGTATCCAGACCCGTAGCCAGGCCGCCAAATGTAATAGACATGATTCAACTCCAAATAGAGTCTAACTCTCAGTCTCGACGAGATTTCCTCTTAAGTCAGCAAGAAATTGACGTGTTCCTAAGATCTCTTCCGAAGGAACTTGTCTAATTATTTCGCCCGATTCCTGGTCAATCAAATTAATCACCAGGTCATGCGTGGTATCATCAACCTCAAACCTGACACTATATAAACCATCCTTAGCTAAGGTTTTAATATTCTGTATTAATTCTACAGCTTGAATGTCATTTGCTGAGGAATCAGATTCAGGTACATTTTCAACAACGCTTGTTTGAGTATGGGCGAGTCGCTTCTCCTTAATCTCATCAGCAACAGAGAAGTCAGCTCGTGTTCTCCCCGATGAAATCGTTACACCTTGAATATCCATTTTACCCTCCGCTTTCGGTATGACGAGTCAATGTCTTAAAATCAGGTGGGAATATATTCCCACCTGATTTAGGAGATTAGGCCAATAAACTAAGTGCTAGCTGCGGTGTCTGATTTGCCTGAGCTAAAACTGCAACACCTGCCTGCTGCAAAATACTTGCTTTGGTCATGGCAGAAGTTTC
Source organism: Desulfobacterales bacterium (assembly GCA_013042695.1). Classification (GTDB taxonomy): domain Bacteria; phylum Desulfobacterota; class Desulfobulbia; order Desulfobulbales; family Desulfocapsaceae; genus JABDPQ01. The sequence continues at coordinate 3,425 of JABDPQ010000256.1, forward strand.
AGCTGCAATATCTGCATCTAAGATTCGTGATCTTGCGGCAGAAATATTTTCAGAAATATTGGTTAGGTTTGCAATGGTAGATTCAAGCCTACTCTGTGTGGCACCAAGATTACCGCGAACTGTATCGACAGTTCCAATTGCTGTATCGATCGCAGTGATTGCAGCTCCTGCGTTTACATTGCTATCGACAGTCAATGCATTAACAGCTAATGCCGCTGCGTCCATATCTTGAGTTAATGCCACGGTTATGGTTTCTGAAGCATTAGCACCAATCTGAAAAATACCAGTAAAGGTTCCATCAAGAATATTAGTATTATTAAATGACGTTTGGTCTGAAATTCTTGTTATTTCTAGTACGAGTTCATCAAATTCATCCTGCAAGGATGCTCTATCGCTAGCACTATTTGTATCATTTCCTGCTTGAACCGCAATTTCTCTCATTCTTTGGAGAAGATTTGTGGTTTCCTGGAGTGCCCCTTCAGCTGTTTGTGCTAGGGAAATTGCGTCATTGGCATTTCTGGCGGCCTGATTTAGTCCACGGACCTGTGATGTCATGCGATCTGAGATAGCTAGCCCTGCAGCATCATCTTTAGCACTGTTTATCCTCAAACCTGAGGAAAGTCGTTGCATTGACCTGTTAAGAAGATTTTGTGTTGAATTAAGATTTCTCTGTGCGTTTAGAGAGGCTACGTTAGTTCCAATTACGAGTGCCATGATTTTTCCTCCATGAAAAATTCATTCCGGGCTTCCTTGCCCATTGGTGTGATTAATAATTTTTTGAAAAAACTTTCTTGTTTTTTTAGTTTATCACCTCCTCGTTTTTGGTTGTTAAATGTTTCCGTTATTTTTTTATCGGCTGCTTTAATTAAAGTCTTTAGAAGAAAAATGTAAATTTTCTTCTAAAGACTTCCAAAAAGGTCACAACACTTAAATATTACGCAGGATAAAGTTAACCTTGTAATAAAGCGAGTGCCAGCTGTGGAGTTTGATTGGCTTGTGAAAGAACAGCAACCCCAGCTTGCTGAAGGACATTAGCACGTGTCATTGCCGATGTCTCCATAGCAATATCAGCATCTAATATTCTTGAACGAGCAGCTGATATATTTTCAGATACATTCGCAAGATTCGCAATGGTCGATTCAAACCTACTTTGTACAGCACCAAGTTCACCCCGAACCGTATCAACGGTACTAATCGCACTGTCAATTGCGGTAATAGCAGCACCAGCAAGGGCATTGTCGGAAAGTGACAACCCGTCAACAAGGAGGCCTGCAGCATTTAGTGGATCGATACCAGTGTCCAGGTCTACGTCAATAATTTCACCTTCGAATGCCCCTACTTGAAAAGTGCCAGTATAAGTGCCATTAAGTATAAAATTACCATTAAAAGATGTTTGATCTGCAATCCTGGTAATTTCTAATGCAAGTTGATCATATTCCTCTTGCAATGAAATTCTGTCACTAGCGCTGTTTGTGTCATTAGCAGACTGAACAGCAATTTCTCTCATGCGTTGAAGAAGATTGGTGGTTTCGCTAAGCGCGCCCTCAGCTGTCTGAGCAAGAGAGATGGCATCATTAGCATTTCTTATAGCCTGGTTTAGCCCTCTCACTTGAGCTGTCATTCGATCCGATATTGCCAGACCGGCTGCATCGTCCTTAGCGCTATTAATGCGAAGCCCCGAAGATAAACGCTGCATTGACGTGTTAAGACCTTTTTGAGTGGTGTTAAGATTTCTTTGAGCGTTCAGAGATGCAACATTGGTGTTGATAACAAGTGCCATGATAGTTTCTCCTTGAAGTGATGATACTGCTTCCGTGCATTTCTTATCATGGCGTCCCTGCCAATTGTAATACGTTCCTGTAAATTACTTATCGGAACCTGAACAGGAATCTTAAGACAAAAATATGATCTTATACGACTGTATTTAATTAATAATTTTCATTAATAATGGGGTATAACGAGGCAAAAAAAATAGAATCCAATTTTATGTAAAATCGGATATGCGGGCTGCTGCCAATCAATGGTGTAATTGATTTCAACCGATATTCGACATAAGTATTTTAATACTATTACACCTCAGGCAATGGAGTTTTAGTTTGGTACATACCATCTTCCAAAATTACCTGTATAGCCCTGTTGGATTTTGGTGAATAAAGAATTGGGGCTGCCAGGTTAATGGTAATTTTCTGATCTGGCGGAACAGTGACCACAGTAAGTACAAAACACTCGTCGCTGCCGTTCATCTGCAGCATTGTTTTTTCACTCGCATCAGGTGCAACCGAATAATCCAGAAAGAAATTGGTTGGATCTGTCAGAACGAAGGCCATATCAGGATCATCGATGGATTGAATCCAGAAGAGGGGACCTTCTTTTTTATTAGGAATGACGACAAAATCGTGCAGGTTCGGCAATCCTATTAATCCGGCCGGAAAATGCAGCAAATTCTTCGGATCATATTCAACGGCGCCAAATCGGGTTTCTACGGTTTCCATGTCATTTCTTCCTGGTTTTGAGA
>JABDPQ010000297.1 GCA_013042695.1 Desulfobacterales bacterium
CAGGAATAGCCTATGCAGCCGCACCGGCAGCAGGCGGTGGAGCAGGAGGATTTGCCTCTTTTCTTCCACTCATATTGATATTTGTTGTTTTCTATTTTCTGCTCATCAGGCCGCAGCAGAAAACAGCCAAGCAGCACCAAGCGTTTCTTAGCGATTTAAAAAAAGGCAATAAGGTTATTACCAAAGGAGGTGTTTATGGTGAGATAATCGGCTTGACTGACGCGGTATTAACCCTTGAGATCGCTGAGAATATCCGTATTAAAGTTGCCCGTGAAGCAATTGCCGGCCCGCAAGTGTCAGAGGGGGGCAAAACCGAGAAGAGCAAAAAAGAAAAAAAACTCACAGGCGGCTCGTGAGGGATTAAGGGCTGCTGATTATTCTACAGTTGTAGAAAAAAACAAAAGGTGGTGTTGCTTAGTCAGCACCGCCTTTTTTAAATTCTATTTCTCCACATGTACGTTGACGCCTCGCTTAGATGTCCGGTGTGATATATGTATAGTGGACCAATATGCTGAATCCGTGAGCGCCCGATAACACTACATCTGCTGTGTTGACAACTCGTTGATATACCCAAGTATTACCAACATTGTTGCCGCCTTGCATCTGCAGTGTTCTTGGACGCTCACGGATTCAGAAATATGTATAAGATAGTCTTAGAAAATTTCATCCCACCTGGGTAGAGGAACGATTATAAACCCTACCATCGCCCAGCAGCAACAATGGTTATTCCCAGTAGCATGGAAATAAAGACATTTCCGGTTTTTAAACTGCAAAGACCTGTTGCACCTGTTGCCAGCCAGCCAATTGGCCCAGATGCGAGCGCTGCCGGGACAATCAGGGACAGCAGGATGGTACCGGGTAAAGCGTCCATGAATTTTTTAAACCTGCCGGTTTTGGGCAAACGGCCGGCAAGGAGGAGGCCTGAAATTCTCAAAAAGTAGGTGACCAGTGCGGCACAGGCGATGGTCAGCCAGGCAAAATAATCAGGAGATGGCTGAACCATCGATAGAATCCTGTTTATGAAAGGAGAAAAATGCAGCAACGAGTGCTCCGATAACACCGCCGACGACGATATACCACTTGCCCGGCAGCAGTGTTTCGGCGGCAACTGCAGCGATGGAGGCGGCGATCCAGGGCAGCACATCCTGACGGCCTTTCCAAAAACTGAATACCAGGGCGGTAAACACCGCAACAAAAGAGAAATCGAGACCAAATTGTTCCGGATTGGCAATGACTGCTCCAAGCCGGTGGCCAAGCATCGTGCCACTGCACCATGCAGCCTGGACGCAGAGCCCACCTCCGAAGAGGAACCATACCGAGGATGTTCCTTGATGGAAACGAGCCATCGTAATAGCCCAGTTCTCATCAGCTACCAAGTGCATAAATAACATTTTCTGGTGCAGGGGTTTGCTCAGGAAAAGAGGGCTCAGTGAAGCCCCGATGAGCAGGTAGCGCATGTTAATGATCAAAACGGCGAGTGTAATTTCCAAAACGGGAAGCGGAGGAAACCACATATCGATCATGACAAATTGAGCTGAACCAGCAAAAACACTGAGATTCATGACAAGCAGTTGGATCCATGACAACCCTTTTTGCGCGGCAAGTAGTCCGAGTACACTGCCGTATGCAGCAACGCTTGCGGCAACAACAAGATTAGCTATAAATCCCAAATAGAGTTGTTCACCCTTACTCATGACGTTGCTGGTCTTTGTTGAATGGAGCATAGACTGGCAGAAATAATATTACTGGTGATCCATATCCCAAAATTGTCACTTTTGCAACAACCATGAAATAGGTAAGCTGCACTAGGCAGTGATAGCGAAATCTTTAGATGACCTGACGACGGTTTTGGCCAGATCAGGAAAGACGAAATAATGAAATGGTAAAACGACGTACCAATAGAGTCTGCCAAGCAGACCGCGTGGGATGAAATGAGCCGTCTGCACAAGCTGTTGAGGCTGAATATCAAACTCGAGCCAAGCTTCTCCCGGCAGTTTCATCTGAGCATACAGCAGGAGTCGCTTGCCTTCCTTAATATCAGCTACTTTCCAAAAATCAAGTGCATCGCCTATGCGCAATTCGCGGTGCAGCCTTCTGCCTCGGTTAAGGCCATAGCCGCCAGCAAGCTTATCTAGCAAACCTCGAAGACGCCAGAGAACATTATACTTGAACCAACCGTTAGGTCCGCCAACTCCGCAGGCTGCTCGAAAGACATCTTCCGCCCGCTCTCCATTGTTGTAGGGTATAATTCTGACATCTCGGTAAATGGCACCAGCAGGATCATCAAAATCCTTGATGTCGCATGCTTCCTGCCCGCTACTGTCGCACCACCTGCTGAGAACCTGGTTTGTCTGCAATTCTTTGTGGGCAAAGGCTACCGTCTCTTTAAAGTCCATGGGGTGAATTTCAGGGTAAAAACGTTTGGCATGATCATTCTGCAGAACCGTTTCACTCTTTAAGCCCCCAACCAGGGCAGAAGCCAGCTTATAGGGGATTGGCGTGAACAGAATGAGCCAATAGGAAGATAGGCGCGGTGACAGCACCGGGACTGGAATCAGGGCTCGGCGCAGATTCATGACTTCTGCGGCCTGCTTCATCATCATCTGAAAATTGAGTGGCTCGGTACCGATATCAACGATGAGATTGCCGTCGTGTTCTACGTCAATGGAGCGCTCGAGATAGGATAGAACATCCTCTATACCGATCGGCTGCGTCTTTGTACGCACCCAGCGTGGCGTAATCATAATAGGCAGTTTCTGACAGAGATTACGGATGATCTCGAAGCTGGCACTTCCAGAGCCTATGATGACACCGGCACGCAGCCATATAGTCTGAATCTTACCAGATTCTTCAGACAATATTTCACCGGTCTCAATTCTGCTGAGCAGATGCTTACTGGCAGTTTGTTTGACTCCCAAGCCGCCAAGATAGATGATTCTGCGAACCCCTGCTGCAATACAACTATTTCTGAAATTTTCAGCGCTCTCACGGTCTAGATGGCCATAATCCCCTTTTGCACCCATCGAATGAATGAGATAAAATGCCGTATCAACCCCTTGCATGGCAGCCTTCAAGGAGTCTTTGTCAAAGGTGTCTCCCTCTATTATTTCATCTACCTTGCTGGTTATCGAAATTTGTACTTTATTTTGATTTCGTACCATCAGCCGGAGGCTAAAAGACGCTTTTTCAGACAATCTCTGGGTGAGGCGCCTGCCGATATAGCCAGTTGCCCCCGTTATCAGTATTTTTTTGGTAGTTGGAGAATCAAGCATGATTTCTTAGCTTTAACTCGGTCGGATGGGGGTTGAGATAGTGCTGCTTATGAAGGTACGGTTCCTGATATTTACGAACATAGTGGTTCATCAGGGTAATGGGAACGATCAGAGGGACGTGATAATTTTTAAATCGATCGATTACCTCCAGAAGTTCTGCTTTCTCATCGGCTGAAAGGAGTTTTTTAAAATATCCCATCATGTGCATCAGGACGTTAGTGTGTTTTTTTGCCGTTGGCTTCAGTCTCATGGCCGTCATAAGCAGCTGCTGGTAATTGGAAAAAAGGGTTTCTGGATCGAGTTTTCCAGCCTGGGCAACGAGACGGCCAAGTTCCCGGTAATGTTTTTCACTGTGAGCACGGATAAGTAATTTATGTTCGGTATGAAACTCTACCAGGCTTTGAGGAGTTGATGCAGATCGGGTATCTCGCCAGCGCTGATAAACGAAAACAGACTCGATGAAATTCTCGCGCAAAATAAGATCATGCAGCCTGCCCTCTTCCTCGACAGGCAAAAGTGGAAAATGTTCTTTGAATTCCCGGGCAAAAAGCCCTGTACCGATTGCTCGGGGAACGTTGTTTGCATCGTATACTTTGACTCGCTCCATCCCTGATGACGGCGATTTACTTTTGAAAATAAACCCGCAAAGACCTTCCTGTTCCAACTTGAGTACTTTTTCCCTGGCCCAACCAAGCATTCGCTCGGTATGATCGATGCCGGTTTTGTTTGTCACGAGCCGGGGAGTTTCTGGCGTGCCCACAAGCCGCATAGCTTCCCGAGGTACCGAAAGGCCGCATTCCACTTCCGGACAGACCGGAACAAAATCAAAATAACAGCCCAGCGTTCCGGTAATATAGCGGTCATGTTTGTGTCCTCCATCAAAGCGCACTTTATTACCAAGAAGGCAGGAACTGATACCAATTCGTATTTTTATTACTTCAGGATCTTCCATGCTCTGAACTCCATTAAGATTATTTTATAGTCGGTACAATAGAACATGTTTAGGCAATGGACAATGGCCTATATGGCAATTATGCTTTTAACCTGAATCCGTGACGGCTTTGTGTCGAATTACAAGTAACTATTTGTTGATGTGTTAAAAAATATCTTATTC
>JABDPQ010000306.1 GCA_013042695.1 Desulfobacterales bacterium
ATTCAATTGAAACCGTCGCCGTGACCTCGGGTAAGAAGCTGCGCATGGGTGCCGGTGGTGTTCACTTTGGCATTCAAATCGAAGAAGATGACATTGTCGCCTGGATCGGCGATTCCCAAAACATCGAATTTTTTGCACAGGAAATGGGCCTGGATGTCCAATCCAAACTGACTGTGCTCGCCGATGCGCTGTCCCAGAATCATTCCGGTTTTGCCGAATTGATCATACCGCCAACGTCACCATGGGTCGACGAATCACCAATTTCAATATATTCTCGCAGAGACTATGGTTTGCCTATCGTCGCAGTTGTGCGCGATGGCGACACCATCACAGACAGAGAAACCGTAGATAATATCACTTTTAAGGCTGGCGATACGGTCATCGCTTACACTGACTGGCGCAGCCTCTACCGGCTCGATGTAGTCCAGAACATTGTTGTCGTAACGAGTGACTATCCGCACGAGGAAGTTCGCAGTGAAAAAATACCACATGCCGTTGCTATTCTCGCAGTCACCCTGGCCTTAGTACTTTTTACAGACCTGAGATTATCCGTCTCCCTCTTGGCCGGAGCATTGGGGATGATCATCACCAATATCATTAGTGCTGAAGAAGCTTATTACGCCGTGAGTTGGAAGACGGTATTTCTCCTGGCAAGTTTGATTCCCCTTGGAGCTGCCGTTGAATCGAGCGGCACGGCCGCTTGGATTGCCGATCAGATTCTTTCGGCAATTGGCGAAACATCGATTTGGGTATTGCAGTTAACCGTCGCTGCTCTGGCCACATTGTTTACATTGGTGATGTCAAATGTCGGAGCGACGGTACTGTTGGTGCCACTGGCGATCAATATTGCCCTGAGCGCGGGCGCCGATCCGATGGTCTTTGCGCTCACCGTGGCACTGGCCACATCGAACTCGTTTCTCATTCCCACGCACCAAGTGAACGCACTAATCATGGGACCAGGGGGCTATGGCGTCCTTGATTTCATCCGTGCCGGCGGCATCATGACTATCCTGTTCCTCGCTGTCCTCATGGTTACCATGAACTTGTTTTATTAAGAAGTGTTCATCTGCTGATTAGGTAATTCCTGTGCATCTGCATTCCAATATTGTTAAGAACAATTTGATAGATCAATTATCTGTATTGACACAACTCTGACCTTTTCAGTACAAGTAAGTGAGATGATCTTCAGAATGTTCAAAGAATATCTCGAACTTGTTTGGTGACTCTTTGATGGAGGGGAACAGGATGAAAAAAGTAGACTATCGAGAACAAGCGCTGAGGCTTTTTCCGTGGGTCTGTGCAAGTTGTGGTCGTGATTTTAACGGTAAAAACCTGCAAGAGTTAACAGTTCATCACAAAGACCATAATTACAAAAACAATCCTCCCGACGGTAGCAATTGGGAACTATTATGTATCTACTGCCACGATAACGAGCATTCCCGTCTACTCGACGCCGAATGGTTGTCCACTCAAAATCCAGATAAGGAGAAGGGTAGTGCGGCTACACACACTCCTTTTGCTGACCTCAAGAACTTGTTGAGCAAGCCTAGAAATGATTCCGGTGAAGACGAACAGAAATAAGATGCAAATTCCCATTGGTATTTAGGAAATATAAATTATGAGAGGCTGCAATCTGTCATCGTTGGAATACACTTATCTTATAACAACCGATTATCTCAGGTCAAAGTAAGGTCTCTGATCAATTCCTTTTCGCCAAACCAATTCTACGACCACTGATATTCTTTATAACGTAGCGACCATGAGACAGAAGTGATGGATTCCAACTACATTTTAATTGAACCTTCTGGCCAATCTTAAATTTATATCCTAGAGGGGTACCAATTGGTATTTCAAGTCCGATTCCACCAAATGACAAGTCACGAAGATCAACCTCTAACTCCGACCCTTGATTGGTGGTCAATAAAATTTTACCACGTTGATACTGTCGCGGGTATGCCTTTCGGTTGAACTTACAATTGGTGACTTTTCCACATTTATAGCAGCGAATATTTTTTCTTCTTATATTATTCGGCACAGAAACATTTTTAATGGTTCCACATTCTACACATTTAAAATGCAGTCTTTTGTTAATGACTCGATATTCTCTGGATCTTCCCATCTCGGTTTACCTGTAGATTTCTCCAAATTTAACTAACCTGCTTTGAGGATTTTTTCATAAAATGTTCTAAATAGCAAATTTTGTTAGATTTAATAGTTGCCAGGAGTAGATAGCATTAAGGAGTTGGGAAATTTGAAAGATCTCGAAGACTTGTAATATGAATTGCTATTAGCTTAATGCTTTGGAGTGGAAGGTGAAACTGTTTCCTGTTAAACTCAAATTGCTGAGTTTCGACAAGATAATCCTAGATTATTTATCAAAAACCTTTTGCTCTTTCAATTGAGAACCGTATGAAATTAAAATGGAAATTTTTTATTGTTCTTCTTGTCACCAGCCTGGTTCCTATGGTAACGGTCACTTTTTTCAGTCATAGAGCTTCCAAGGAACTGGGAGAGTCCATTTCGGCCCAAACCAAACAGGCACTGACGGAAACGGTAAGAAGAGCGATTGTCTCTGATACAGAGAATTATGCGATGATTACCGGCAGAGCAAAATCTTCTCTAGAACTTGCTCTGCGCCTGCTCATTTCGGAGGCTGAAAAAATATTGGCCAGGCCTCCGCCCAAACCCGTTACTATCTATTTTGCTGAGGATTTCGAAAATCCCGCATCAGCACCGGAGGATGTAGCACCATCTTCGCTTCACATGAAAATCATGGAGGATGGAAAACTTACGCCAAAATTAATCAGTAAAAGTTATCCGAATTTCTTCGTGCCCCCGACAGTGGATCGTACTGAGATACGTGACGACATTATACGTTTTGCAGGACTGTCTCCGGCGCTAAAAGCTATTGCCGCTGAATTTGGTCCAACTCTTTTCTGGATTTATGCAAGTTTAGAAAGTGGCGTTCACCTCTCATTTCCAGGGCATGGGGGGTATCCAGATGGCTATGACCCCCGGCTGCGCCCCTGGTACATCCAAGCAAGGAACACTGAAGAGGGTCAAGTTGTCTGGGGGCCGCCTATGGCCGATGCCACAACTAAACAGTTGACCTTTACTGTCTCAGGCTCCTTTTCAAAACTTGATGGGTCTTTTGCAGGAGTGGCTGCAATCGATGTTTTAATCCCACACGTTCTTTTGACTAGCCAGATTTCATCACAATGGTCTGAAAACATGCAGTCTTTTCTCGTCGGAGCATCAGAAAAGGGAGAATCCTTCTGGATTTTATCATACACAAATAATAGAGATGGAGTCGAGGAAGGGGCGGGCGAAGCAAAAACAGGGATGTTTCAGCTTGAGGAAGAGCCTGATTTCTTAGAATTAACCCCACTTTTTACAAATCAGAAAGTTGGCAATTTGGAAATGCCGTACCATGGGGTTGATTCTTTTTGGGCTTATGCAGAAATATTTCCCGGTCTATATTTTGTTATTGTCGCTCCAAAATCGATGATCTTGGAACTTCCCCAAAAGGTTGGTAAAAGTTTCAGCCGCTATACACGAGGGCAAACTGCCATCTCACTGGCAGCTGTGCTGATAATCGTTCTGGTAGTAACCGGCCTAGCACTGTTCATCTCTCGGGCAAACACAAAGATTGTCTTATCAATAGTACAAGGCTTCAAGAAACTGGAACAGGGGGATTTCTCGGCGAGGATAGACGTTACATTTAATGATGAACGAGACCAGATCGTCACCTCTTTCAATCGCATCATGCCTAGACTTGATGAGCATCTTAGAATGAGCAGGGCTCTTGGAGTAGCCCATGAGGTCCAGCAGAGTCTTCTTCCAGACAAAGATCCGATACTACAAGGTTTTGACATTGCAGGAGTAAGTTTATACTGCGATGAAACAGGGGGTGATTATTACGATTTCATACATGTCAGTGATGATAGGCTCGCAGTGGTCGTAGGAGATGTTTCCGGTCATGGCGTTTCCTCTGCTTTGCTCATGGCTACGGCCAGAGCGCTGATCATGCTGCGTGCTTCAATGCCTGGGCCGGCCGCGAGCATCATAAATGATGTAAATAAGCACCTCAGCAATGACACCTATGAGACGGGCAACTTCATGACATTTTTCTATTGTGAACTAAACGAACTGTCTCATGAGATCTGCTGGGTTAGGGCAGGTCATGATCCCGCTCTTATTTATAATCCAGAGAGTGATGAGTTCGATGAGCTTAGAGGTAAAGGGCTGGCACTTGGTCTTGATTATGCTTTTGAGTATGAAGAATTTCAGCGATCACTTGATCTTAATCAGATCATCTTAATTGGTACCGACGGCATATGGGAAATGCGTAACGAACAGGGGGAAATGTTCGGCAAGGAGAGGCTCAAAGCAATCATTCGTGACAAAAGTTCGGTGACAGCAAAGGAGATATTGGCCCACATCGATGATACATTGAGGGAATTTCGTGGCAGCACACACCTTGAGGATGACGTCACTATGGTGGTTATCAAAGTTATGCAGTGACTTGGCTGGTTCCTGATGACCATTAGCTCGTATGAATTGAGCAGGGGGTAAGGTGTTTTCTGTCAATCAATTAGAGCTGCAGAGTAAGCACATCGCGCAGAGGTTCAAGACAACGCGTAATACTCTCGGTTTGGCTACATTACATGCAATGATCAGTTCCGAGATTATATTATCAGGCAATATCTTTGAGTTTCGTTTTGGGTTCCCGGTAACGTCCCCAGAATGGCAAATGGGTCATGGTCGTATGGGTAAACAGATAGTTAAACAAGGGTATTCTGATTAACAGGTTAAAAAAATAGTAAGAAACAAAAATTGCTGGATAAAAATAAAATATATTCACGGCAGTACCAATCCAACTAGCCCCAAATTGTCCAATGCTTGCGGAATCTACACCAAACAATGAGAAAAGATAAACAGAAATGGGAAAAGCAGTTATCACATATAGAATTACCCCCCAGGAATGTCCGGCTTCTATTGCATTATGCGGGCAAATGGCAGCACATTTCATACAACTTTCGCAATTATATTTCCAATAAGGCCTTCGTTGGTCGTTACCCCACATTGTTATTGCTTTGACAGGACAGTGTTTTTCACAAAGCCCACAGCCATCACAGCTGCTATTCGCAAAAAACAACTTGGCGAGAAAAAATTTCCCAAAAAGTAAATATCCAAGCGATACAAATGAGAGCAGTATCCCTAAAGTTATCTCGTATAGATTATTGGTGGTAAACCAAACTTTGGATTGGGAGAGTATTTTATTCATAAACCCCGTAACCTTGTGTTCTGCACGATCAATTATCGCTTCATGGCTCTTCCGGGTTTGGATAGGATGTAGTGAATACCAGTTTGATGGCATATCAACACTCATGGTGCCACATACTTTATAACCTTTGAGTAGTAATATCAGTGAAATAACAAATGTAGCACTGCCACTAATACCAGGGATAAAGACAGATCCAAATTTTAGCCCTGCCCGTGTCGCTATACAGTAAACATGGGTAAAATTGCCTTGTGGTAATTTCCAAACAGATTTTAACACGTGCCATGGTGCAGTAAAGCCGTGAGTCGGAAAAACAATGCCGATGAAACCTTTTTTCTCAGTGTTACTTAGTTTTGTTGATCGAGCTTTGTCGAGTGATAGGATGTGGGTTTCTAACCCACTATTTTCAGCAATTTTACCCATCAAATTTGAAACTCGATACGAGTTACCTGTGCCACTCCAAAAACAAATAGTTGCTCTTATATAGGCTTTATCAGGCATATTTTATATTTGTTAGAATGTTTATAAGACAGCGCCTATAAAAGCTCTCGGAAGCTCAACCATGTTGTTAATTCAATGGTTTTGGCATCATTGACATTAACAGTAACACAGCTGCTAAGAACAGTGATCGGTACGATAACGATGTTTCCTAAAAACCTACTGAGCTCGAAATTTTGGCTATAGCATCTTTCAAAAAGGCGAAGAAATCATCACCCACGTTCTCTATCTCTCTTGCTTCACTATACGCAAGTTGGGCCGTGTCTTTGTTCTTAAATCTTTTCGGTATGACCTGTAAAGCAGAATTGTTTGACGTTTTTCTGACTTCTTTCTCACGGGGTCAATCTTCAAGTTGAATATATTTCTTGCCGCCGGTCTTTGTGATGAAGATATGAGAAAATTCCGAATCTTCAGCGGCGCCATGCCAGTGTTTTTCACCTTTTAAAAACAAGATTACATCACCGACGGTAACCGTCCTCTGTTCATCCTCCGTTGCAACAATCCCCGTTCCTGAGGTTACGATCAAAATTTGATCACTTTCATGGACATGGAATTTGTTTCTGACGCCCCTCCCAAAGTTGACAATGCTCATGTTATAGTCGCCGCCCTCAGGGATCAGCGGCTGAACAGTGACATCCTTTCCGGTAAACAGAGAGCTTATCAGTGGGTTCTTAGAAACATCCTTCATACTGACGATATTCACGTTAACCTCCTTTGATTGGTTAGAAAACTGGTCGTAGCTTTCCTCTCAAACATAAAGACATTTTATAAGCACTTGTAAAAGAGCCTTTTGCAAAATGATAATTTTCGTTCAAAGTCAAGGCATGCGAAAAATTTTTACCGCAGGCATATAATTGCTATTCCGAGGATAAAAATTTAAGCATAACGTAGAGGTTGAACGAAAAGGGCTTTTTGCAAGTGGCTCAAAAATGTATCCGTTGACTATTGCCACCATAACAGTTTACACAAAACTGATTTTTTCACTAATAACACCTCGTTTTTCTCTTGACTATCCTTCCAATTCTGACCGTTATTATTAATGATATCAAATCTTAGGAGAATAACCTATCACACGTTTACGTTCTTTCTCAATATCCACCGCCTATCTGATGGCGCCGAGCTCACCGCCTCAGAGCCATGAGTCGATAGAAAACACCCTTGATTGCAGGTGTCAGACGCTCGCGGTTATAGGCATCCCCGCATTGACGAATAGCCTCTGCTGTTGTCGGGTAGGGATGAATGACGCTTGCCAGACTGCCGAGCCCCATGCCGCTTTGCATGGCAACCGATATTTCACTGATCATGTCACCGGCATGACTGCCAACGATGGTTGCCCCAAGAATATTATCCTTGCCTTTGGCCACATATATTTTTACATACCCCTCGGTTTCTCCATCAACGATAGCTCTGTCTACATGGCTGAATTCACGTTTGAAAGTTGCAAACGGTATATCACGCTCGACCAGATCTTTTTCGTACAAACCGACATGAGCTACCTCAGGTTCCGTATAGGTAGCCCAGGGAATCAAGAGGTCGGACACTTTGTCTCGGCCGAAGAAAAGCGCATTCTTTATAACCAGCCGGGCCATGAAATCAGCCATATGGGTGAACTGATATTTACCGGCAACATCACCCACTGCGTAAATATTATCATTGGTCGTCTGCAGCTTTTCATTAACGATCACGCCTTTGCGGGTGTCAAACTCAACACCTGCCTTCTCCAAACCCATGCTTGAGACCGAAGGCTTTCTCCCTGTAGCAATGAGCAGTGCATCAAACTCATGTACCACTTCACTGCCGTCTTTATCGAGCACAACCTTTACCGGCTCGCCTTCTGCCTTGCCTTCAACACGTTTAAAGGTGGAATGAAACGCAAAGGTAACACCATCTTTGAGCATCGAAGCCTTAACGATTTCGACAGCCTCAGGATCCTCTTTGGGCATAATCTTTTCGCTGCGGGAAAAAACGGTCACCAGAGAACCAAGTCGCTGAAATGCCTGAGCCAGCTCCAAACCTATAGGGCCGGCGCCAATTACTCCAAGACGTCCGGGACGCTCGGTTAAATTAAAGATGGTGCTGTTGGTAAGGTAAGGAGACAGGGCAAGCCCCGGGATATTGGGTATTGCCGCAGTACCTCCGGTTGCCACCACGGCCTTGGCAAAGGTTAACGTCTTACCGTTGACTTCTATAGTATTGGGACCGGTAAAAACGCCTCGCCCGATAAACGTATCAACCCCAAGTTGTTCCGAATACCGCTTCGCAGAATCAACTGGAGATATCTGCGCCCGCAATCGACGCATCCGCTCCATTACATGGCTAAAGTCGATGGTGATTTTGCCTTCCACCTTCACACCGAACCGGGCAGCATCCCTCACTGCTGCAGCAGCCTTGGCACAGCGCAATAACGCCTTGGACGGCACACAACCGACATTGAGACAGTCGCCACCGAGAAGATGGGACTCGATGAGGGCCACCTTGGCTCCGACACCGGCAGCTCCTGCAGACGTGACCAGGCCACCGGCTCCGGCACCAATCACAACGAGGTTGTAGGAAGATTTTGGTTCTGGGTCTGTCCATTTCTTGGGGTGGACGTTATCAAGGAGTTGAGCGTTGTGTTGATCCAGAGGGTATAACCCTATTTGAGCCAGATCATCCTGCTCCATATTTCCAAGATCAGCATCTGGCTCAGGGATATCGCTCTGCAGGCAGCCGTCTCTTGCTTCGGAACAGGTAAGACTTCCCAAAAAATCAGCCCACTTGACAAAACTGCCGTCCTGAGCGCTGTCCGGCACAGTACCATGGTCCTCATTTGAGGCAAATCGATAAAAGAGATATTCATTTTTAAAGCCGTGTGCGCGCTGGACATGATGAAAGACACCGCTTTCAAGCATGACGTTGCCGATACGAACAGCATCGCCTTCATCGGTTGCCATCCCTTGCTCCATCAAGGCCTGCACTGCCTCATTGCCGACAAAACAGTTATGGTAGAGTTTTGACGGGAATCCATACTTCCGATCGCGTATTTCTACAATACGCTTAAACGCATCAGCCAATTCCTCTAGATCACTACTATTCAGTATCGCCTGCTCTTCGTTTTTGAATTCTTCCACCATTTTCTACCTCCAACAATGAAACTCACCAGCAACTGACTATTTAGTTACTTACTGGCAAACGACATACCCACTTAACCCCTCCTTGAACGATAGGCATATTTGCTCCCTCTGCAACCGCTTTAAAACCATTATCATAGGGAGCTGTCTTTACTCGTCGTTGTACTTCTTTGCTCGGGGGCCGGCTATCAGCCCCTTTAAACGTAAGCAGTTATAGGCCAGCAAGTAATTACTGCCGGCGGGTGTCGTTAAGTGCCCAATCATAATCAATAAATTCAATTTTTAGTTCAGCTTGTTCCCGCTTTATCGACGCAGCGGTTTCTGGATCAAAATAAAGCAGTACATAGCTCGTCAGGGTTGGCGAAAGCTCGGGATGGTGCGCATGGAGCCAGTGGCTGAAATCTTCTTCATACCATTTGAAAATGGCTGAGAGATAGAGCGTCTGATTTGTTGCATCAAAACGGACGTTTTGTTCGTTATTGATGAATCTTCGGGTTTCCTGGTCAAGCTGTTTTGCGAGCGTTTCAGGTAGAAACGGTGTTCGCGGGAGTTTTGGACAGCTCGATGAGGCACAATTGAGGGCAAAATGGAAGCGTGGATCTTCAAATCGTTCGCGGATAACCTTGTTCTCCAGATAGTAAAGACTTGTTTCGCGTCCTCCGTAGATAAAGCGATTGAAGAAAAAGAAGCCGCTTTTACTCGGAAAAAAGAAGAGTAAAGCAGGGGGTTTTACCGCCTCAACACTGCTGATGGGGTAGTACTCGAGCACCCCTTTGATGACTGTGGCGTTATAAGCATTTATCCAATAGGCAAGCTGGTCATGCTGCGTGGGGAAGAGATGAGGGTGAGAGTCCGGGCTCTGCTGAGCAATTTGGGCATAAAATCGATCCAGCTCCTGCTGATTTTTACTCAGTGCCTGATAATCGACCAGACCACGTTCAGATACGTTGGTTCTTAACAGCGTGGCATAGCTCGTATAGCTGAATTGCGCCTGGGGAGCGTTGACAGCCGTACCCATTGTGCTGGCAGGGCGAATTGAGGTGCAGCCGTGCAGTAGAATCAGCATCGGCAGGAAGAGAAAAAGTGCATGATGAGAAGTTATCATTTTGGCATACGGTTGTTGCATATAAGCCTCAATTTTTTGATTCGAAACGATAGAGATTGTTATAGGCACAGAATGAATAAACCCCGTCAGTTTTTGCAATCGCATAGTTGCACTGTTCAACCCTGTCAGGTTGTAAGGTGTCCTTTTCCATAAAACTTTTGGCAAAGAGCAAAATATGCCGAGCCGACAGAATTGATGTCAAAGACGGTCGATTGCCAAAGATAGCA
This sequence comes from Desulfobacterales bacterium, assembly GCA_013042695.1. GTDB lineage: Bacteria > Desulfobacterota > Desulfobulbia > Desulfobulbales > Desulfocapsaceae > JABDPQ01. The sequence goes on from JABDPQ010000306.1 coordinate 10,225, forward strand.
GCTGCTTCTATCAGGAGCTTCCAGGCCTTTGGGTCGGCCAGGTATTTGCGGTAGAAACGGTCTCTTCCAGAGAATAGATCGAGAATTTTTGTACGCTTGTCTTTACCAAGGTAGTTCATTAAACGATCATCTGCGAGATACTTGAAAAGGGGCTTAAGTGCACCATCGATAATGTAGACCAGTGACATCGCATTACACTGCGGATGGCCGAGGATATCCGAAGAAAAGCCACCTTCTTCGATATGACTTTGCGCTTCGATGAGTTGAATCAGACTCGATAGGGGATAGCCTGTGCAACTCTCATTGATTTCAAAGCGACCGGTAAAGCGTGCTGCCGACTGAAAATTGATGGCCCGAACGGTATCTATGTTGGTAATTCCAAAGCGGACGATATTACCCAACTCGTGATCATTAACACCAGGTGTTACGGCGATTGCCAGGGTGCAGCAGAGTTGTTCGCTACGGATTGCAGCGATGCTTTTCTCCCGCACTTCCGTCATGTCCTGGCCTCTGATCGTTTCGTAGGTGTTTTTCTCGAGCCCGTCGAATTGAAGGTAGACCGAGGTAAGCCCCTGTTCTACAAGGCGCGATAAATAGTCTTTTTCACGACTAAGGCGGATGCCATTGGTAACC
>JABDPQ010000308.1 GCA_013042695.1 Desulfobacterales bacterium
GCCCTAGAGAATCGGTCTAGAATCAAATTATGCAACTGAGTTCAATTGCCGTAAAGGAGGCTAAGGAGGAAGGTCATAGCCAGAAAACACTATCGGCCTGAAAACATCATTACCAATCTCAGAAAAGCAGCTATTCTCGTCAGCCAGGGTAAAAGGTTACTTAGACAATAAAGACACTTGGTGTATGTGATGTAACTTATTATCGCTGGCGTAAAGGGTAGCTCAAGCTCGTGATGCACTAACTTAAGGGTGGAAACATTGACTAGGCGGGGCAGGTCAATGAGGCTGCTGCGAAAAAATTGGATATCTGGTTACGAAATATATTTAATAGTCAAACAAGAGATGTCCTTTGAGAAGCCACGGTTAAAAGCTAATCACATAATTTAACATTCTTCCTGATCACGTAATTTCAGCAGCGAACCGTTCTGTTTAATATTGCCAATTCTAAGGTAACAATATTGGTCTTTCTTGATAACTATAGGTGTTTCCTGTATCTAAAAACTCTCGTTTTTCCAAAAACCTAACAACAATAAGATAATCTGAGATGAGAGCTTATCCATGAATCTCTTTACCTCAATCGGCAGTGGGAATACCCGAGCTTATTCCTGATCAGTTTGACCTTAAGCATGGCCTCATATCATGATCGAAATGGAGCACCCTGGCACTTCCGGAAATTCAAGAATATGTCCGAAAGAAATAGCGCCAAGTGGAGCATTTAAGATTGTTGATTGTTCCTGTCCATCAATAAAAGAGATACAGACATAATGTCTGACAGATAACGGATCATCCCAACTCCTGTTAAGATAGATTGTAACAGCACGTTACAATAATTCTATAACAAGGAGGGAAGCCATGAAGAAGAATCTCCGCACTAAATTTGTTGGAATGGATGTTCATCAAAAATCAATTTCTCTCGCTATCGCCGATGATGGTCCTGATGGAGAAGTGAGGCTTTATGGGACGATCAAGAACACAGGGGAAGCCATTGACAAGGTAATTAGAAAACTTGTGTCTACCGGTGCTGAACTGCATTTTGTCTATGAAGCTGGCCCTTGTGGTTTTGCACTCTATCGTCATCTCATCGGCAATGGGTTTTGCTGTATAGTAGCGGCACCGTCCATGATTCCAAAGAAGAGTGGAGTGAGGATTAAAAATGATAACCGTGATGCAATCGCTCTTGCTCGTTTACTCAGGGCAGGAGAACTCACCGCTATTTATGTGCCAGATTCAGAAGATGAAGCGATGCGTGATTTAACCAGGGCGCGGAACGATGCCAGAATTGCTGCACGAAAAGCGAAACAGCGTTTGCACAGTTTTCTGTTACGAAATGAATGTATCTATACTGGCAAAAAGAAATGGACAAAATCCCACTTTAATTGGTTGGCACAACTTACCATGAAACATCCTGCCCAGCAGGTTGCTTTCCAAGAGTACATCGAAGCTGTCAACGAATGTACCGAACGGATCACCAGGCTCGACGAACAGATATTAAAAGCAGCTGATGAATGGCGATGGGCACCCACGGTAAAAGCCCTTCAGGCTTTACGGGGAGTATCTCTTCTTACCGCAGTGAATATGATGGCAGAGATAGGAGATTTTAACCGTTTCCACAACCCAAGGGAGTTGATGGCGTACCTCGGCCTTGTTCCCTCGGAACACTCCAGTGGTAATCGGATCAGAAGGGGCGGCATTACCAAGACAGGTAATTCTCATGCCCGGAGAATATGTGTCGAAAGTGCTTGGTCATACCGTTATCAGGCCAGAATCACACAATTACTACTCAAACGTCATGAAGGTCTTCCTAAAGATGTTTTGCAGATAGCCTGGAAGGCTCAACTCCGGTTATGCACTCGATATAGAAGGCTCAGAGCACGAGGAAAAGCAACCCAGGTAGTTGTTGTAGCTATTGCACGTGAACTGGTAGCCTTTATGTGGGACATTGCTCGTCGCATCCCTGCTGTTGCATAAAAAATAGTAAACAAAGAAGGAGGCACGTAAAACAATCACTATATCGTCTTCATGATAGTGGCAGAGGCGCAGTCTCGGTATGGAGAATCCTCGTTCTTCCTGGTGAATGCACCTTTAAAACTTCAGATTACAGAGAGAGGCAGCTCCACGACGAAGCTTTGTCTGGCGGTAACCAACCCGCGAATATCAGTCGCTCAACCGTCGTTAAAAGGCTCCGCCTCTGCTCTTGTCATGAAA
>JABDPQ010000310.1 GCA_013042695.1 Desulfobacterales bacterium
GTCGAGGCTAAAGCGTTTTTGTGCTCGCAATTTTCTCTCCTTTCAGAGAATGGGAGAATGGATTGACCTTCACGAACAACTCACAAGAATTTTAAACAGAGAAAAACAAATTCATTTTTCCGATGACGAGTCATCATATGAAGCAATTCACCAGTCGCTGCTTAGCGGATTTTTCCGTCAATGCGCTCGTCGTAAAAAGGGATCTGTATATCAGGACAGTGGGAACCGTGAAATAATGATTTTTCCAGGAAGCCAGCAGTTCACAAAAAGTGGAGACTGGATTGTCGCCGGTTCTTTTATCGAAACCTCAAGGTTGTTTGCACATACCGTGGCAACGATTGAACCTGAATGGATTGAACAATGTGCAAAACCGTTTTGTTCTTATTCCTGGAGCAATACAAGGTGGGAAAAAAAATCGGGAAGAGTGGTCGCAGACGAGACGGTATCGCTTCACGGCCTCATTATTATTGCCGGCAGGACTGTCAACTTCCCACGAAGAAATAAAAAAAACATTCATGAAGCGCGCACGGTGTTTATACAGAAAGCTTTACTCGAAGGTAGGGTTAACGAATCACTTGCGTTTCTCAAACAAAATAGAAATCTGATAAAAAAATGGCAATCTGCAGAACACAAACTGCGCAAGAAAAACATTGTTATTGAAGAATCAACCATTTTTGATTTTTACGACTCAAAACTCCCCTCTGAGGTATATGATCTTTCTACCTTGAAAGGCTACCTGAAGAAGGCTGAAACTGATCTGCTGGTTATGGAAGAGAAAGATATTCTTCTTCGCACCCCCGCTAACAATGAGCTTGCCGATTATCCCACTTCTCTAACCTATGGCAGCACAATAATTGCATTATCGTATCGTTTTGAACCAGGCAATGAAAGCGATGGCGTAACAGCATATGTTCCTGAATTTATATTTGATACGCTCAAAGCAGATTATTTCGAATGGCTTGTCCCGGGTCTTCTTGTTGAAAAAACCACCTTTCTTGTCAAAGGACTGCCAAAGAAAATAAGAAAACATCTTATCCCCATCAATACTACCGTTGAGCGAATTTTGGATTCTCTGGTGCTGTATCGGGGCAATTACCATAAATCGTTATCTGAGGCACTTTTTAAGATGTTTAAAATCACTATTCATGCCAGTGATTGGCCGAGAACTTTACCAGACCACCTGCTAATGCGTTTTATCGTAAAGGATTCAGCGGGCAGAGAATTGATCAGTGGTAGAGATCTTTCCAAACTACAGAAAGAATTTGTTTCATCTTCCAGTAAAGAGGCTCATTACAAAATTCGGAAGAAGGAACAAGACCTCATTGATCATTATAAAAACAGAATATTTACCGATTGGGATTTTACTGATATCCCAAAGCATATTCCTGTCTATGGGAACAAAAATGATATTGTCGGCTATCTTTTTTCGGCGCTTCGCGTCCATCCGCAAAAAAACGGGGTTATGGTGAGTTTTGAGAAAACCCAAAAAGAGGCCAGACGGGTAAACAGTGCAGGTACGCATCACCTGCTGTTGCTCCAATTTAAAGAACAATTCAAACGCCTGAAAAAATATTGCGGTGTCACGCTATCAGGTCCTTCAACTGTTTGGCTGACCTCACTATTAGGTAATCGTGAAACGGTTTCTGAATTATTACTTGGCTTTATCATTCGCGAAGTATTCGAATCAGAGAGAGAACCTATTATTGATAAAAAGCGATATGATCAGATTATTACAGAAGTCACGCACCAGGGGCTCTTCAAAAGAGGCCAAATAATTATAGATAAAATCATGGCCATTTTACGCCTGAGAAAAGATCTTTATGAGACCATCAACAGATACGCACAGCTTTCAGACAAAAGTGGCAACAGGAATCAAGCCTTGTTCAGCGAATTACATAATCAGCTCAATGAAATAATCCCTAGTAATTTTCTCGAGAAGTGCACTATCGAGGATCTTGACAGTATCCCCAGATACGTGAAGAGCTTGGAAATCAGAACCGAAAGAAGTTATGCCAACCCCCACAAGGATCAACAAAAACAAGCAAAAATCGTCCCGCATCAAGAGAATCTGAAGATGCTGAAAAAGCTATTTGATGATGCCTCAGATGATTGCAAAGAACTGTATAAAAACTATGCGCATGCGGTGGCAGAATACCGCATTACCCTTTTTTCCCCTGAAATAAAAACAGCAACTGGGGTCTCTGAGAAAAAGATTACTAATTTATGGCAAGAAATTCGCCGCTCATGCTAATGTATGAATCACACGCATGTATTTTCCTCAAATCTCAAGGTGCAGATGAACAACGTTACCATAGGAATTCTTCTTTCATTGTCTGCACTGATCCTTCTCTACCAAAACCAATGGGCTTTGGGGCTTGCAGCGTTTGTTATTGGAATTTTGGTGATGAATAAGAAAAACCGAAGAAAATAAAAAGAAAACAGCGATCAATTGAAATACAGCAATATACAGGGCTGCAAAACGAACTAACTTTCCTGGAAAAGAAAGGTTTTGATAAATGATATCTCATTTTTATCAATCAATTCTCTTGGAATCCCATTCTCTGAGAACCTTGAGCAGCATTGAAATATCGAGTGGTTTACGAAACACCTTCCAGGCACCTAATTGTTCTGCTACCTCGAGGTAAGAATCAGGCCCTATTTTACCACCACCGGATATGGCTATAATACCAACTTCTGGAAAACTCTGTTTAAAGAGTGTAATGGTCTCAATCCCTTCCTGCACGGGCATAATCAAATCGCAAATAAGCATGTTTGCCCGGTGTTTTCGCTGAATATGTACGCCTTCTCTGCCATTTTCGGCATCGAATACCGTGTAACC
>JABDPQ010000258.1 GCA_013042695.1 Desulfobacterales bacterium
GCCGTCAGCCGTTCTAAATGATCCGCCATATCCCATAATATGTTATGCAGAATATTAGCCACAACAACTTCAAATTGCTGGTTAATATGATTTAGGCTCACATTTGAAACACGCATCTGTTGCTCCAGATTATTGCGCTGAACGTTTATCTTGGCAATCCTTACGGCCTCATCATCATTATCAACTCCCACTACCGTCATTGCGCCAAACAATATAGCAGCCATTCCCAGAATGCCCGTACCAGTTCCCACATCAAGCAGTGAGCAGGCCGTAGAACCTTTAAGAGCCGAGGCGATCATTTTCAGACATAGCCTGGTGGTTGCGTGATGTCCGGTGCCAAACGCCATGCCCGGATCCAGCACAATCACTTTTTTGTGATCATGTGCATGATGAGGATCCCAACTTGGGGCCACGATGAGATCTGAGACTATTTCGAATGGTTTGAAGTAGTCTCTCCAACTTGTTGACCAATCCTGGTCGGCGATAACCTCGCTGCTGACTCGTGGTAGTGGCAGCTGAAAAATACGTGCCATTTCATCGACAAATTTTGCCACCTGATCAGTCAGGTCCTCAAGTTTTTCTGGAGTAAAAGCAAGCATGTGCATAAAGCCATGAATGCATAGTGCGGCATTACTCTTATCCACTTGAAATTCGACTGCCGCATCGCATACTCCCACCAGATAATCACTTACCGTATCTACAAGTTCTGGGTCGGTTTCAATACTCAGTTTAACAATCGTCTTGACCTGGTCAGCATCTTTTTTATCCTGCTCAATGTTCATATTCAGATTCCTGCAACTCTCCGGCAGGCGGCTAACCCTTACCATTTTGTATATGACAAATTACCTCATTCTCACTACTATAACCAGTAACGATATACAGACATGAGATCAGAGTAATCATATCACACAATTTATGACATCCCTGCCCGAGAATACAGCTGTACCTAATACGAGCCAGGAAGAAATTGAACACACAATTGCTGCCTGCCATGGATGTGATCTTCTGCTCGTGGTGCCATCTATTCCCGATGGTCATTACCTTGCCTGCAGGCGCTGCGGTACAATTATTTCCAAAACATACCAAGACAGTATTAATCGAGTACTCATTCTCGGTTTTACCGGACTACTTCTCTATCTACCGGCAATTCTCCTACCGCTGATGACCTTGTCATCAATTGGTTTCAATGAAAGTGGCAGTGTCCTTGATTCATGTATTAACTTCTATCGCAACGGCTATTATTTTGTCGCAGTAATGGTCTTTTTCACGGCTGTTGTATTCCCGTTTCTTAAATTATTTTTGCCCTTCGTCATTTCGCTATACGTGAAGCTGAACAGGCAGCCAGGCTGGCTCAAATCTGCTTTTCGCTTTCTCGGTCATCTTGAAGAGTGGGGCATGGTCGAGGTTTACCTTCTTGGGATACTCATCACGCTGATCAAGATGAGTGATATGGCAAGTATTGATTATAATGCCGGCTTTTTCTGCTTTATAGCCCTGGTCATGATAACCATGGCCACCTCGGTCAACCTGGATCGCAATTTATTTTGGGCTCTTATTGACAGCAGCCAAGACGACAAGACCCGGAATAGGCTCAATCGTATTAAAGACGAATTACAACAAAAGCCAGAGCATATTCTTACCGCAGCCCAATCCGGCCTCATCCGTTGCCATGACTGCGGTAAACTCATTTCAACCGAGCATAACGACCCAGCGACTAAGCCGAAATGTCCACGGTGCCATGCCAGCGTGCACCAGCGTAGCAAAAACAGTATTCCACGAACCTGGGCTCTTGTAATTACATCGTTTATTCTCTTTATTCCTGCAAACACACTGCCGATTATGCGTGTCGACTTTCTTGGTGTACCCGAAAGCTCGACAATTCTTGACGGCATACAATACTTTTTCAATGATGGGTCGTATGGAATCGGTTTAATCATTTTAGCCGCCAGTATTCTGGTGCCCTTATTCAAAATTATTGGTTTGATTATCATTCTTCTGACAATTAAAAGTGGCAAAAATCATTTTCTCAAACAAAAAGCCAAGATGTTTCGGTTCATCGAGTTCATTGGCCGATGGTCAATGCTTGACATATTTGTGATTGCCTTGCTCACCGTTATGGTTGATTTTGGTTTTCTCACCTCAACGCATGCAGCACCTGGGGCAACCTACTTTTGTATAGTCGTTGCGGCGACAATGACTGCAGCCATTGTTTTTGATCCGCGTATCATATGGGATCGCTGCGAAACACCGGCAAAAGACGCCATATCACTACGAGAGACTTATGCATCCACAGACGGTTCTTAAGAAACAGAAGGGCATATCACCAATCTGGACACTTCCTGTTCTGGCTATCGCGCTTTGCGCCTGGCTGCTCTACAGGAGCATTATGGAGGCCGGTATTGAAATTGAAGTGTACTTCGATGATGCCACTGGCATTACTCCCGCAAAAACTCAGGTGATGGCCATGGGGATTCCGCTTGGCCTGGTCATGAAAAT
>JABDPQ010000321.1 GCA_013042695.1 Desulfobacterales bacterium
CAATCCGACGCCTAGGATTGCCTCAGCAACACTTGATATTGACTTCAAAGGGATGTTTGGTGGCAGGTAAATTTATGAGCTCCGGGCAACAGTAATCCTTGCACATATGATAAACATCCAGACGATATCGATCCCGATTGATGTGTTATAGAAGATGAGGATCGTAACTGATTTTAGCTAATAGAGATTTACGCGAGCTCTGGGCGCATTGCAGCGAGATCTGCTTGAATAGGATAGTTGTTTCTGCCTATCTCGCTCGTTGCTGCGCAGAGAAAAAAATATTTAGTCATCCATTTTCTTTGCCTTATCGATGAGCATTACCGGAATATCATCTACTATTTCATACAATAGCCAACATTTTTCGCATGTCAGGCCTTGTTCATCTTCCTGAAGTTTCACCGGGCCTTTACATTGGGGACATGCGAGAATTTCGAGCAGATCTTTGTTAATCATTTCTTATCACCATGTGGTAATGTCATTGCATTTTTTAGAAACAATGGAAAGTAGCAGTTGTAAATGAACACAACAGGATATGTCCTGTAGATTTCACCTTATGGTCATGTTAAGGTAACAATAATTCATCTTAATGTCTTTAAATTCAGTAAATGGAATAGCCACATGAACAAGAATATCGGATTTATTGGTGGTGGCCAAATGGCCGAAGCAATAATCAAAGGACTTTTACAATCCAAAACCTGTTCTTCAGATATGATCACTGTATGTGAGCCGGTAGACTCGAGAAGGAAGTATCTTGCCGCAACCTACAATCTTGAAGTATCTGCAACAGCAAAAAATATTATCAATGTCAATCAGACAATTGTCCTGGCTGTAAAACCTCAGGTGATGCCTGAGGTTTTAACGGAGATAAAACCACTGCTTCAAAACCATTTGATCATTACCATAGCAGCGGGCCTCCCCCTTGCATTCTATGCAACGCTACTCGACAATGACACCATACCGATCGTTAGGGTCATGCCAAATACGCCGGCATTGATACTGCAGGGTGCCTCGGCATTATGCAGAAACAAACACGTCACTGACAATCAGTTCGCTTTCGCAGAGTCTCTTTTCGAGGCTATCGGCATCACTGTTGTAGTAAACGAAAAAGGCATTGATGCGGTTACCGGGCTCAGTGGCTCTGGACCAGCGTATGTGTTTACCTTTATCGAAGCTCTCATTGATGCTGGAATAAAAACAGGGCTCAGTCGTGATGTTGCCACAGCTCTGACCATCCAGACAATTATTGGTACAACACTGCTCGCTAGGGAAACAATGGATCATCCGGCTGTTCTCAGAGACCGAGTCACGTCACCAGGAGGCACCACCATCAGTGGCCTCCATATCCTTGAAAAAGCCGGATTTAATGGTGTAATCATCAGTGCCGTAGAGGCAGCATGCAAAAGATCAGCTGAATTGGGTAAAACCTCATGAGAGCACTTGATAAATCTTCTGCAGAAATCTCAGAATATCAGGTTCGCAAAGCTGGTATCATCATAAAAAAAGATGATCCTATAGCTTCCAGCTATGCGCGGAAACTACAAATTTGGCTCAGTGAGCGAAAGGTACGAACGAGCCTCGATCAGATTTCCTCAGATCTTGATATCCTGATAATTCTCGGTGGTGACGGTACCTTGTTGCACTGTGCCGAGACTGCGGCTCGCTATTCAATTCCTGTAATCGGTATCAACCTTGGAAATCTTGGTTTTCTGACTGAACTCTCAGAGACAGAGTGTGCCCCTGCACTCGAAGAAATACTTGCTGGCACTGTTTCCATGGAAAATCGCCAGATGTTAAAAGCTCGTTTAATTCAATCGGGGAGTCAGACAGAGTTTCGAAATGCACTCAATGATGTTGTTATTAACAAAAACACTCTTGACCGGCTTTTGTATCTATCAACCAAGGCAGATGATGACTACATAACGACCTATAAAGCTGATGGCTTGATCTTCTCGACACCAACTGGATCAACCGCCTATAGCCTTTCTGCCGGAGGTCCGCTTGTTCACCCGGGGCTGGCAACAATTCTCGTAACTCCGATCTGCCCTTTCATGCTCAGCAGCAGGCCAATCATACTGCCTCCAGACAGAATTATTACCTCAAAATACATTGTTGATAAGGATAGTGATGCCAGTGCCAAGGTAATCATTGATGGACAGGCAGCCTGGGAAATGTATGCTGGAGACATATTGGAGGTGCAGACTGCCGAACATCCACTGCAACTGATAACTTCAAAACAACGAGATTATTTCACCATTTTGAGAAATAAATTGAAATGGGGCAGTAACGATTAACAAATGAGCCTTTTGCAAGTGGCTCAAATATGTTTAAATACCCTTCCATACGCTCTACTTCTGTTTTTTTATGCCATATTTTTTCATTTTGTATTGCAGAAGACTCTTTGTAATACCGAGAATCTCAGCAGCCCTGGCCTGAACATATTTAGTTTCTTCAAGAGCTCGATAGAGCATCTTTTCCTCTACAGTATATAACACCTCATTGAGCTGGACTGACTCTGGAATATTCTGAAATAAATCCATTTCTTGGGTCCAGGAGGCTGAACTATCCACAGAAACAGATTCAGGCTGTACATCTTCCGGTTCAATGATATTGTCGTTGCACAGTATTGCCGCGCGCTCAATGGTATTTTCAAGCTCTCTGATATTCCCCTCCCAAGGCAAGGTTACCAGCAACCTGAGAGCTTCTGGAGAAATTTCAAGCGTGTCTTTGTCAAGATTGTCGGCACATTTTTTGACAAAATGATCAACCAGCAGCGGCATGTCATCCATCCTCTCACGCAGTGCTGGAAGAGCTACACGTATAACATTGAGTCGATAAAAAAGATCTTCTCTGAATCTTCCCTGTTGAACCTCCTCTTTTAAGTCTTTGTTGGTCGCACTGATAATTCTTACGTCAACGGTAAGTGTTCTCGCACCCCCTACTCTCTCAA
>JABDPQ010000331.1 GCA_013042695.1 Desulfobacterales bacterium
AGAGGGCAACGCGAGTTGCCGATGTTATCAGGAATGAATTGTCGCTGCTTATTGTACAGCGTATTCGAGACCCAAAACTCAGGGATGTAAACATCAGCAGGGTGACGCTTTCAGATGACCTGCGTCACGCCAAGATCTTCTATACTTCTCTTCAGGGTAGGCATGTGGCTGGGCAAGTGCAGAAAAGACTTGTCAAAGCCAAAGGGTTTATGCGTAACCATCTGGCGAAAACTCTTAATCTGCGATTTACTCCAGAGCTTAATTTCTGGTATGATGAGACGGTGGAAAAAGTGGAGGATATGGAAAAATTGCTTGCAGATATAGCCAGGAAGAGAGATGAACGAGAAAGCAATTCCTGAAAAGATATTACAGATAATCAGGGAAAAAGACAATTTTGTTCTCTTAACGCACATACATCCCGATGGTGATGCCCTTGGTTCTTTATTGGGACTGGCAGACATCTTAGATGGTATGGGTAAACGCGTATTTGCTTACCTCGATGAGCCCGTTTCTCACCTTTATAGCTTCCTTCCCGATTGCAATCGAATTAATACCAGCTACTCCAAACTTAACCGTTTTCTTGGAGAGGCAGGCCCTGATATAGCAGCTATAGCAATTGACTGCGGTGAAGCAGATCGCCTTGGAGATCAGAAAAACCAGCTTCTTACTATTAGGCCTTTTCTGGTCGTTGATCACCATCTATCACACCATAATTATGGCGATTTGCGCTGGGTTGACCCCCAATGCAGCTCTACTGGTGAAATGGTTTATGAGATCTGTGAAGCACTCGGCTGCACCCTCTCATACAAATGTGCTTTTGATCTCTATGTTGCCATTGCGACAGACACAGGCTCTTTTAGATATGAGTGTACAAGAGCCAGAACACTTGAAATTGCCTCATTTCTTGTAGCTTGCGGGGTGCAGCCAGAGGAAGTTGCCAGTCATATCTATGATAATTTTACCCCCGAACGTCTCAAGCTGATGGAATTGGTGCTTGGCACCCTGGATTTGTGCGAAAATGATCAGATTGCCTTCATTCATGTAACTCGGGAAATGTTTTACAAGAGTGGCGCGCTTATGCAGGATGTAGAGGGATTCGTTGATTACCCGCGCTCACTGAGTTCAGTGAAGATTGCTGTTTTTCTTAAAGAGGGTAAGGATGACATGGTTTCCGTAAGTCTCAGGGCCAAGGGTGAATGTGATGTGGCTGAAATTGCAAAATCATTTGGCGGTGGAGGACATCGCAATGCCGCCGGCTGCCGATTCTCAGGTGTTCCCCTTGAGGCTGTAAGAGAGGAATTGCGTCATGTTACGCTTGATGCCATCAGCAACAGCACCTCATCTGGCAGGTGATCGTTTCTAACAATTCAGGACCAATGAGATGACGGTTGCTATAGCGGCAGGGGTCCTTCTGATCGACAAACCAGTGGGAAAGACTTCATTTGCCATGGTCCGTGCTGTTCGAGACATTCTCAACATCAAGAAAGTCGGTCATGCTGGAACGCTTGACCCTTTCGCGAGTGGTTTATTGGTCGTCTGCATAGGACGTCCCGCTACAAAGCTTGTTTCAGCCCTCATGGAAGGAGAAAAGGAGTATCTTGCCACACTTCAACTCGGGGCCGTCTCAACCACTCAGGATCCTGAAGGAACGATTACCGCAACCGCTGCTTTCAACGGGGTGTCGGGTACGGCAGTAGAGCAGGCTTTTACCAGATTTCGCGGGACAATACGGCAGACCCCGCCATCCTTTTCAGCTCTTAAGTACAAAGGCAAACCATTGTATCACTACGCCCGTCGTGGCATATCGATACAAAAAGAATCACGAGAAATACATATTCGTCACTTGGAGTGGCTCGATCAGCGCGCCTGTATTGACATCCTTGAACCTTCGCTGACAATTAAGGTGAGATGCAGCAAGGGGACGTATATCAGGACGCTTGCTGCTGACATAGGAGAGGCAATTGGCTGCGGAGCGTATCTAAGCGCGTTGCGCAGGACCAGAAGTGGTTTTTTTACTGTTGAAGACAGCGTCCCAGGTGGTGATCTCGATAAGACGGGAGGCAATAAATTGATTTACAAATCAATATTATCTGTAGAAAATGTTCAGAATTTGTTGCAATAGTTTGACAAAGTGGATAAGTTGCCTTGTTCTGGAATGCAAGCTCCCGTTACTATCATTAATCGTATGTCTGCAAAGCCATAATCGTGATTGCTAACGATAGGGTAATTGAATTATAATTGTATCGTAACTAATGTTGTAGATGATATAGGAGGTTTGTCGTGGCACAGACGGCTGTAAAGAAAAATGAGATTATAGAGAAATACAAGACCCATGCGTCAGATACCGGGTCGTCTGAAGTGCAGATTGCTCTGCTGACAGATAGAATTCAGTATCTCACCGAACATTTTAAGACGCATAAAAAAGATCATCATTCTCGCCAGGGTCTGCTTAAATTGGTTGGGCAGCGACGCAGTCTTCTCGATTATCTCAAGAAAAAAGACATCAGCAAATACCGGTCGTTAATCCAGGAACTAGGTATACGTAAGTAATCCTGCCTGAAAGGTTATTATGTTTTTCAATGCCAGGGCTTCTATCCTGTACTGCACGCTTGGTGGTCCCTGACACGGAAAAGAACTTCATTTATCTTCGGGTGGCACTTGTTCCACCTCCTTTTTGCAGACCGCCCGGAGTCACTCCTTCTCACGTTGCCTGTTGGTGTCAATTAATTACAGATTGTTCTGTATATGAGCGGAATGGTCTATGTTGGTTTAGTGAAATATCGTTTTAAGATAGAAACGAAAAGATAAAAAGATCGGTGGATAATCCGATCAAAGATGAGAGGTCCCCTATTGTTGGACCACACACTGGAGAAATTATGAAAAGTAAAGTTGAAGCCACGATCGGTTCGAAAACGATTTCAATCGAGACGGGCGAACTGGCGAAACAGGCGTCTGGGTCGGTCGTAGTACGATGTGGTGAAACCATTGTTCTGGTCACAGCCGTTGGCGACAAGGTAAACAAGCCTGAGCTTGGATTCTTGCCATTGACCATTGAGTATCAGGAGAAGTTGGCCTCTGTTGGTCGAATTCCTGGTAACTATTTTCGTCGTGAGATTGGCCGACCGAGCGAGCAGGAAATTCTTACCTGCCGAATTATTGATCGCCCGCTGCGCCCCTTATTCGCTGACGGTTATGCTGCCGAAACCCAGGTAATTGCATCGGTACTCTCAGCTGATCAGGAAAATGATCCTGATGTCCTCGCTCTAACAGGTGCGAGTTGCGCATTATCACTTTCGGATATTCCTTTTGACGGGCCGGTTGCGGGCGGTCGTGTCGGTTTTGTCGACGGAAATTTTATTATCAACCCAACAGCCTCTGAGCTTGAAGAATCGACGATGGATATTGTCGTTGCCTGCACTGATAAGGCTGTTGTTATGGTGGAAGGGCAGGTTGATGCCCTCGCTGAGGATGTCGTGCTTGATGGTATATTTTTTGCTTTTGAGCAACTGCAAACACTTATTGAGATCCAAAAAAATCTAACAATAACGAGCGGCAAGGAAAAGAGAGCTGTCGAGGCACCGCAAATCGATGAAGATCTTTATCAGCGCATTAGTGAAGTTGCAGCTACTGGGATGAACACGGTAATATCTACTATTGACAAGCTTGAGCGTGGTAAACGATACGACGAGCTGAAAACAGAAGTCGTTCAGAAACTTGATAGCGAGGGCGAGCGTACGGGTGAAATTACTGATTTGCTTTCGAGGTATCGTAAAAAGCAGATGCGCAGTAACATTGTCAACGAGTCCAAACGAATTGACGGGCGAACTTTTGATCAGGTGCGGCAGATCAACTGTGAAGCGGGATATCTGCCGAGGACCCATGGTTCTGCCTTGTTTACTCGAGGTGAGACTCAAGCGCTTGTTACAGCGACACTTGGCAGTGAGCGAGACCAGCAGCGGGTTGAGACCCTGAGCGGTGAGGAATATAACCGATTCATGCTGCATTACAACTTTCCGCCTTTCTGTGTCGGTGAGGTGCGTCGCCTGAGTGGACCCTCGCGGCGTGATATTGGACATGGTGCCCTTGCGCGTCGCGGACTTGAGTCGGTTCTCCCGACAGAGGCTGAATTTCCTTATTCTCTGAGGATAGTGTCCGAGGTGCTTGAATCGAACGGATCCTCCTCCATGGCTACAGTATGTGGTGGAAGCATGGCCTTGATGGACGCCGGGGTGCCGATTAAAAAACCGGTTTCCGGAATTGCAATGGGATTAATCAAAGAAGGTGAGGAGGTGGTTATACTTTCCGATATCCTCGGTGACGAAGATCATCTGGGCGATATGGATTTTAAAGTTGTTGGAACCGCTGATGGAATTACTTCCCTGCAGATGGACATCAAGATCGATGGGGTAGACCGTGCCATAATGGCTAAGGCGCTTGAGCAGGCAAAGGCAGGAAGGCTTCATATCCTCGAGGAAATGTTCAAAGGGATCGCTGCAACCCGGACGGAGATGTCCGAATATGCGCCGAAATATATGGTTCATCAGATCAATCCCGATAAGATCAGGGATATCATTGGACCAGGTGGAAAGGTCATCAAAGAACTTTCTGCACATTATGACGCCAAGATAGAAGTAGATGACAGTGGTCAAGTCAAAATCTTTACCTCAAATGGTACTAATCTTGATGAATTGATGAACAAGATTAAGGCAATTACTGCAGAACCTGAGGTTGGGGCAGTGTATAAAGGTGTGGTTAAGACAATAAAGGATTTTGGGGCATTTGTCGAAATTCTACCCGGGACCGATGGGCTTGTACATATTTCAGAGCTTGATAAATCACGAGTTGGAAAGGTTACTGATATTGTCAAGGAGGGTGATGAAATTGAGGTCAAAGTTCTCGAAATTGACAATAGGGGCCGCATCCGTTTGAGTCGTAAAGCACTGCTTTAGAAAGTAAGCCCGAGAACAGCAGGTCGACTGATACGTTTAGTCGGCCTTTTTTATAGAGGTTTGCCAATGTTAAACTCAGGATCGGTATCGATTGGTCTGAAATGGCTTAATTCTCAGGCAACTCAGGATAGCTCTCTTCCTTCATATGAGACCTCTGGTTCTGCCGGAATGGATGTATGTGCAGCGGTAAACGCAGAGATCACCATACTGCCTGGACAAGTCGAAGTGATTCCAACTGGATTTGCAGTTGCCATTCCTGCAGGCCTAGAGATCCAGGTAAGGCCCCGGAGTGGCTTAGCAATTAGCCATGGCATAACCATTGTCAATGCACCGGGCACTATTGACTCTGATTACCGTGGTGAAGTAAAGATAGGCCTCGTTAATCTCAGTGATAAACCCTACTGCATCAGGCGGGGGGATCGTATTGCCC
>JABDPQ010000335.1 GCA_013042695.1 Desulfobacterales bacterium
GGGCTATACACAACCTGCTCCCGAAGCACAGGCTTTTCGAGTAAATAGAGTCCTGCAAAATCCAAGAAAGCAGTAACCGGACTCACTAACTTAAAGGTAGACCGTTAAGGTGGGGCGGGTCAGTAACGTACTCAAGCTGGAGGCTGGTCTTCTAGGGCCTGTTTTCTATGCCTCTCGGATTTTCCCCCCTGGTAGGCAGCCCATAGAAGTGAACCAACCCCTGCTGACCAGATGATCGTTACGCAAACGCCGGCAATAAATAATGAAAAATCACTCATAATCTTTACCCTTTCCGGCAAGCATCAAGGCTCCTGAAGACAAAATGGACGGAACCCACAGGCCAACGTACACGCCCTGATCCTTGTACCCGTTGAACCAAAGATATACTGACAGTAAGAATGAAATTCCTGCCGCCACCAAGAATAGTCCTTTTATTTTCCAAATTGTAGACATGTTGCCCTCATAGCCATAGGTTTAATGGTTCTTATAATAAACCTTTAAAAATTAACGTGTTATAATGAAAAATTAATGTTTATTAATCTGCGGTTTCCTGAATAAATTTGAAGAAGGGAAATTATTGCCTCTTGCCTATATTCGATGAATCCTACATAAAATAAATAGTAATAGAGCTGTGTTGTGTGATTGCACCTAATAGTTTACTGCATATCAGTGCTTATTTCCTTTCATATTAAGACAATTCAAGTGACATGCAATGAACAGCCAACGAAAGCAAGAAGCTGAAGACCTTATTCCTGTCGTGCCGAGATAAATCCACAACCTCAGAAATCCTGATTACCGGTAAAGAAAATGGTTATTGCGAACCAGCTGATTGTCCTCATACCTTATAAAAGATTTTCTGATTACCCCCATTCCTCAGCAATTTTCAATTTATAATGAGGAAGAGGATTTGTTTGGGTTACTTGTTTAAGGATAACGTCAACCATCGAGCCCAGGTGAAAACGGTTATTGAAACGGAAGCTGAACTCAGCCAGATACCGCGGCAAATGTTTTGAACTCACTGAATGATAGGTCCCATGATTTGCTCTTTTCACATTGCCAATCATGGTGTTAACCCAGTGAAACAATGTATTGTCCGGGTCGTTATAAATTCCTTCGGTATTGGTTGAATGATACAGATCAACAACCTCACATACGTTCGAAAATGGTCGGTAACCATCAGTCGTTACAATACAATCATCATGAAGATGTTTTGCTATCCAGCGATTTATTTCATCAGAGGTAAATGAACTGATTTTGCTCATTCGCATGTAAACGGGATGCCCTTTTTCGTTATGGGAGACTGCGGCAAGAAAAGGTGTTTTTCCTGCTGCTACGCGGCCACGTTTTCCTCTTTTTTTTACCGCCCCAATAGACATCATCCAGTTCGACCAGATTCTCCAGCTGGAGTCTGTCATCGGCACTTTTCATCACATGCTGAATTTTTTGCTTCATGCGAAAAGCTCCATTAACAGAGATACCAAGTAAGCGTCTGAGGTGCAGGGCATAGACACCGTCCTTGGATTGTGTAATGAAGTAAATAGCCAAAAACCATATTGTTAATGGGAGTTTTGAAGATTCAAAGATTGTACCGCTGATCAAGGAGGTTTGATGTTTACAGTTGGTACATTGGTATAGATTCTTTGTTGTTACGGTATAGAAATGAGAACAGTTGCACTGTGAACAAACAAAACCGTTTGGCCATCTGATCTGGTGCAGCTTGGCTCTACAGTTTTCTTCGGCACCGAACAATTCGAGGAATTTTTACAAACTCAAACCTTTTTGACGTTGGACAGTGTTTTTCGGCATGTCGTATTCTCCTCAGTTTTTTCTGATTATGACATACCTGGGGTATCATATAGCGATCCCTCGTAACTTTTTCTGAACTTTAGGGGTAATCAGATATTATAATCTTAGGTCTGCTGAGGCCGTTGTACATTCTCCGCGGGCGTTGATTGATAGTTTTGGACCAGGATCAAGGCGGCATGGCGTGCAGCATCAACATAGTCCAAATTATCATGAATCAGGGCAAGGGACATACACCCTTCGATCAACAGCATGACTTCTCGCACCAACAGTTCGACATTATCCAGATTTTGTGCGGCAAACTTTTCTACCAGATACATTTCGACCTCCTCCTTTTGTCGACGAGCCGCTTTTCTGGCCGGGTGTCCAGGCTGATCGGCAAATTCCACAGCCGCCCGGGTAAATCCTGATCCTTGCCACTCAGTTCGGTCGGCCCATTGGACGAGTTTTTCAAAAAGCGTCATCACCATCTGATCCGGCTTTCCAGTGATACGATCGGCCCACCGCCGTATACGTTCGAGAGCCATCTGATGCTGATTTTCCAACACTGCTTCGATCAATTCATCCTTACTGCTAAAGTGCTGGTATAATGTTCGTTTGGTAATACCCGCCGCATTAGCGATCGCATCAACGCCGGTACGTATAAATCCGATCTGATAAAAAAGGGTATAGGCAGCATCAATGATTTGTTGTCGGGTTTCTGCAGATTTTCTGCGCATTCTGTTTCTCCTATATATCCGTAACAATCAGACTTGTTTTTTTATCCCGGTTCCGTCCACAACAAAAATAGAAACCTTAGCTCCAGGTTTTCGGGAGTTTCTTATAAAGTATACTGACTAGTGAGTGTACTTTATTCTCATTCAAGTTTAACATAAGGTCAAGATCCATCTATTATTTTAAGAGCATTAAACGTGGGGGGATGCGGTATGAGGAAGGAAGAACGGGATGAAGAACTTGAGAAACGGATGCATATGTTTGACGGATGGATAAAGGAGGGGAAGATTCCGTGCTCATCGAAGGTTATTCCAGTGCAGCAGTCACTGAAATTGTTACAGTGGGTATTGCCGACGCAGCAGGTATATGAAA
>JABDPQ010000339.1 GCA_013042695.1 Desulfobacterales bacterium
CGTTAACTCATGACGAACGACCTCTGTTCGACTGTAACTAATTGCAAACATAACGAGTGCTGCCACCAGACCGACAACGACCCCTGGCATAAATCCGACTGTAGCTATTGCTATCAAAACCAACCAAATGATAGCAAAATCAACTCTAGGCAAAGTGAACCAAGTTTTAAGTCCCCATTCCACCAGAAAAGTAAGGCCGAGATACATGAGCAGACCGCCCAATACAGGTTTGGGAAAATAAGAAATAATGGGTGCCCCGAAAAATAATGTTAACGCAACGACAAATACACCTATCATGCCTACAAGTCGGCTTTGTGCTTCCATTCTAAAATTTAAGACAGAAAGAGCAAACTGTCGGAAACCGACAAATCCAGGACTGGCTGAAGAAATCAAATTTGCTATGCCAGCTAAACGAAGCTCTTTGTTGAGATTGACGTCTTGTTTTGTTTCCAGTTCAAATGCACTGGCGTTCAGTAAAAGAGCAATAGAACTTACGATTAAAACTGTGATGATATTGGCTGCTTGGCCAGAAATAACGTTCCAGTCCACTAGGGCAATTTCTGATACACCGAATGGTTGTATTAAAATACGATCGGGGAACGGTCCCAATAGCCACCCATTCTTGCTTAATTCATAAATCGTGCTGCCAGAAAGCCAGGCTATGCCATAAAATAGCAAGAATCCAACTAACAATAATCCTGGCAACAAATAATTGTTTTTAGACTGTTGAACAATTACCAACATCATCACTGAAAACAACAGGGTTGGCAGCCAATGAGAGAGTAAGGACGGCTGCAATAAATCACTAAGAAGCACTTCTCCGCATATTATAGAAAAACCTCCAATTAACAATAACCAACCAGTTCCTGCTAAGAAGCCTCCCACTACTGGATATGGGAAATAGCGTACTAACCCTCCTATACGAAAAATCCCAAGTCCGAAAAGAAACAATCCTGTAAGGAAAACTGTAAGGGCTATTGCAACTACGACGGTAAAAAAAATATTCTCTAGCGGGGCATCGGACGGCATTGAGGCAATAATTGAAGCAGAAATAATGCTGAAAATTGCTACTGTTACATCTTGATTGCTGCCAACTGTTCCCGGTAGTGAAGCGAAGAGGGAAATGATAGCGGCGATGATTAGCGCACCAAATAATGCGTATCCAATGCCTTGGCTGACATGCGGGCTAAGTTTACCGCCATAGATAAGTGCAGCATAAGAAGTAGAGAGTACGACTTGCAGCACTCCTGTAATTAAACCAGCAGTGACAATTCCGCAAACTTTTGAACCAGACATGGTGCGAAATTTCGCGTTTAAGAATTGCATGGTTTAGGAAAATTAGGAAATAACTTGTCTGAATAAAACGATAAATAAATGCCACAGCGTGGCACAATATATGATCTTCTTCTTTTCATGTCAATAGGTATAAATACCCATAAAAATATATTTTATAATGGAAAAAGAGAATCGTGCTTACTGAAGTGTTGCTGAGGTTTATGCTACTGATATTTATGTAAATCAGGAAAAATAAAGTGCATCCATGAGCCGTGATATTTCTCGCTTGCAATTCTCGCTTGCATTTCAAGTTGGAGATAATTCCCGTAGTGCCGAGATATACCCACAACCTCGAAGATCCCGATCAACGGTGAGACTGTGGTTATTGCGAGCCAGTGGCGGGGTAACATCAAGAGGCAAAGATTGAAGTTTGAGATTATTGCTGGTTCCTGTATATCGAGATTGATTGATAGGAAAACTCTGGGATTTCTAACGTTGTGGCAATATTTAAATAAATGATCAGTTGCTGCAATTACTTGATAATGAAGAAACTCGGGTTAAAAATTTCCGGAATCAGAAATACTATCATCGAATATCTCTGGGCTTTCTGTTCGTGCGTTAAGTTGACGTCTTCAACTGCTCATCAACGATGTTTGGAGACCATTGAGTGAATGGTACTTCAATTTGCGACCGTTGATGAATAATGGTGGTGTACCTGTGACACTCTATCTCTTCGCATCCGTCATATAGAGATCGATATCATCATATAAAATTTCGTGGTGAACAGATTGTAATATTTACGGTACAATCGTATAAGGAGGAGATTCGACAGCACCCTAAAGCTGAAATATTCATTGAACATCACAAAAAGGGAGTCCTAAAGAAATGAAACATACAAATACTGTAGTCGGTTTAAGTTCGTTTCTACTATTGATAAGCATTCTTACGGCGGAGGGCATTGCGCATGATTGGATGGCTCCACAAAAGGCGGCTGAAATAAAAAATCCTTTTATGATGGAAGATCAATCTATTCAGAGAGGTAAAGATATTTATGTTCAGAATTGTGCCACCTGCCATGGAGATGACATGCAAGGACGTACAGCTGCAGAAGCAGGCTTGGAGATGGGTCCGCCAGATTTAAAAAAACGAATTTCAACACACAGCGATGGCGATTTTTTCTGGAAGATTCAGAATGGAAGAGGTGACATGCCTGGATTTCGTGGGGACTTGCCTGAAAATGAAACGTGGGATGTTATAAACTACATTAGAGATGAGGCAAAATAACCAAAGGATGATCATTGGAAATCTCAACAGATATCGAGTTCTTTTAGGACAAGATTCTCCTGATAGATTACGAAGCCCCTTCCAGTACGATGGCAGAGGCTAGAATTGGCAATTTTAACCATTTAAGCAAAATTGAAAGTATACACTGTTCCTGCGCAGGTACCGATTGATAGAGATTGGATGATTTACTGAAACCAGACCAGAGAGATACAGGAACTAATATGTACTTTCTGGTTCGTTTCACTCGTCAGATATTGCCAATGGCAATATAAAACGGTTGCCTAGCGTCAAGACAACCGTTGGTAGACGCATCTTTTGGTATTTTGGTATTTAGCAATCAGGATAGACGCTCTTTGAAAAATGATATGGTGCGATCCCAGGCAATCTGGGCCTGGTCTTCATTATATCTAGGCGTTGAATTGTTATGAAAACCGTGGCGTGTACCTTTATAGGTATACATGGCAAAGTCTTTATTGTTTGCTTCTAAAGCACTTTTGTATCCCTCTTGCGTTGCATTTACCCTGGGATCATCTTCCGCATATTGCAACATCATGGGCGCCTCAATTTTGGCAACTTCCTCAGATGCGGGAGCCACACCATAAAATGGGACACCAGCATTTAAATCGGACCCCATAACCACTGCCAACTTATTAACTACTCCACCACCGTAACAAAAACCGGTTGCACCTAGCTTACCACTGGATAGTTCGTGGGTTTTAAGGAATCTCGCGCTGTTCAACATGTCTGTAAACAGCTTGTCCCTGTCCAACGTCTTTTGCATAACCTTGCCATCGTCATCATTACCCGGATAACCGCCAATCGGTGAGAGTCCGTCTGGTGCCAGAGCAAGAAACCCTTCAACGGCAGCGCGACGTGCCACATCTTCGATGTACGGATTCAGCCCCCTATTTTCATGGACAACCAGGACAGCCGGAAAAGGACCTTCTCCTGCTGGTTTCACAAGGTAACCGCGCATCTTACCTGACGAACCTCCGGGAGAATCATACTCCACGTACTGTGGTTTGATACGTTCATCTGTGAAGGAAATGTTCTGAGCATCAGCGTATCGTGGAAGTAGCGCCTCTGCCATTGCCAAAGCAGAACCGCTTACCACAACAAGTGCTGATGCTCTGTTGAGGAAATCACGGCGTGTCATCTGGGTATGACAGTATTCATCATAAAGGTCGTACACTTGGGGATCAATATAGTCTTCAGTCATAGTCTTTCACCATAATTGGATAATTATTAATATGAGATGGGAGAGATAGCTCTCATTGACTATCTCCAGTGCCTGTAGGTAGTAATAAGCATCTCATAATAACTTGCAAATAGAGCAACATAGAGATTTACTTACGTGATCTATAAACTATTAATATTACATTATTTAATCTATTAAAAAAATGAATGAAGCCTTGCTTGAGGTTTTTCCTATGAATTTTCAAATAGTGCAGATAGCGCTAATCAGGAACTCCTTATTGTTCACATAAAAGGAAATGCTTAATAGTGTGGATAGGCAAAAGCTAGTTTTTCAATAATGACATGTTAGCCTAGAAGTTGAGCTGAAAAAAAGACTCAGAATACACAGGGAGGAACAAAGATGCTGTTTCACATCACATATGAAAGTTCGCCTCAAGAGCGAGACCAAGCTCAGAAACGATTCAAGGAAACGGGAGCGCCCCCACCAGAGGGTGTAACCATGCAAGGCCGGTGGCACAGCGTTGCTGGACACATTGGCTTTTTGGTTGCCGAATCATCGGACGCTGTTGCTATTGGAAAATGGATGCAGAGTTGGACTGATTTGCTCGCATTTGACATCACACCGGTACTGACAGACGAAGAAGTTGCCGAAGTCATTGGATAGGCAAACTGTTGTTAGATTACTTGAACTCAACAAAAGGCTACAGGCTACGTGGTTGACCGCAGCAGATAAGCTAAGTTTTCAATGTTATTTATGATCACGAGCCTGTAACTAATTGTTTGTATTGCCATTTAAAATATCTGAATATTTAATCAACACTTCGTTTTGAGCTCATTCCTGTTTCTCTTTAGGGCGAGGAGTATTCCCCACCCAAAGAGGGATAGCAACCGTAAAGCTTTACTATCCATCTGATGGCTTCTGTGTCATTGACTTTTGCTACGCTGCGGCCAGGTATTAGAACTCAACGACAATGTGTACTATTCATTTTCTGCAAAACCGGAGAAGTCTATTTGTTGCTATCACTGAATCTTGTCTCTCAACCAGATAGATTTTGTAGATAACTTAGTCTGGTCTCCACGCTATTTTTAGGCCAATTTATAACATCAGTGGTTTGAGGTTCTTCGTGTTTCCCTTCAGAATAGTCTCAGATCCAGCAAACTCATTTTTCCAGACAGGCACAGTCCCACCTTCACAGACTACTCCAAAAATAGCTAGCATTCATACTTCAGGACTTTTCACGTAATGATTTCAGATCAATAATTTCACCCTCGCTGACCGGGTACTTATTTGGTGGACAAACGTAATTAACCAGATCAACAAGATTATTATAACGTTCTGCCATAAGCCTGATCATCTGAATTGAAAAAGTAGGGTACTCCTGGAGCATAAACTCAACTTGCTTGTTATCAATGAGAACGATTTCGCAATCGGTAAGGGCCATACAGCTATGTCTGAAGGCCCTGCCAATAGGCACGGTCATTAAGCCGATTAGAGTTCCTGGCTCCAAATCAACAAATCCCTTTCCGTGGACCAGCTCGAGTCTAGCCTTACCGGACTTGAGAATCCTTACGTTATTATCGTGCTTTCCCTTCTCGATAATATGCTCGCCAGCTTTTATTTGAACGATATTATCGTGCTTTGTGAAAAAATACAAAAAATTAGAGATGTCCGATGCCATATTGTGACCTCCCGAATGGATACGGGTTATTTCTCCCAATAGTTCATAGCATTTTTTAGGTCATAATTTAGTTTATTTTAATAAGCTAAATTGTAACTGAAATCACTGTTCTGGGTAGAAGATACCTTCTGAGTCAATTAGCCCAAAGAATTTCGCCCATTGACCCTCAAATTTCAGGTTGTGAGCCTCTTGCATCATGATTCATATTGATTCATTACTGCTACAAATAGGCCACATGTTGTCTTTCGGGAGTAACCTGACAAATGTAAGACTAAAGGTAAGATTAATCATAAAAATGTAGGATAGCCACCTCCAATCTATCATTAGTGACAGGCGGTCGAGATTGAAGGAGTTCCTGTGTAAATAACATAATCCGCTCTTCCATACCCACCTCATTAGATGGCTACTTGTATAATCCATAGAAATTTCGGTTAAAGACAAAATCGATGACCAGTTAACGTTTCATCAGATATTGCTGGTAAGATTAATCGATTAAAATATTCTACATATTTTCAAATGGATAGATTTGATTACCAAAGCTGCTTTTATGAATAATCTGCCTATTCATCTTAGGAGACAGGAAGAAGGTAAATTTACAGCGATTGCCCTTTTTATAGTGATTTGATTTAGCAGCCTCAGGCCATTGATGTCCTAAAACACCAATAATCCATTATCCCAATATTTTGCTCTATTATGGGTACTCGCTTATGGGTTAATCATATCGAAATTTTCACGATGAACAGGATTTTCACGATTGTGGAATTATCTTGGAGCATAAAAGCAAATTAAGCGCCAACCCATTGAACGTTATAGCAGACGCTATCCCGACTTTTCACAGGTTGTTTTTTTTCGAGATAAGATGGTCGTTAGGTCGATATCGGAGCGTTTCTGATAATCGGTGTTTTCTTGACAACCAAGTTGTTTGACACAACTATATAATTTTAGTCGCACCTAATTTTTGGTGCGTAAGCTTCATGCCCTGCGATTTACCTAAAGAGTCAGCAGGGAAAACCCACGCGAGACAATAACGCAAACAGACATTTTTTGATTTATATGGGGTTACTCTATGCGAATAATGCTCTTTTTGATCATCCTCATTAGTTTTATAGCGACAGAAATATCTGCCGAGAATGTAGTACCTGGTCCTCAATCTAGCAAAGAGGGAATTTTGGACGGTATGTTGTTTAATGGTCATGTTGGCCCAAAAGGAGGTGCTGCGAACGATGTAGATGAAGTCTACTTCCAAAATGGGCAATTTCACTCAAAAAGTTGTAACAAGTATGGATTTGGGTCAGCACCATATGTTGTATCTCAAAATGGCAACAGTATCATCTTCAAGGCAGTGACACACAGTACTAAACACGGACAAATAGTATGGGAGGGAAAGGTCATTGGTGAAGAAATGAAAGCCACATCCATCTGGACAAAAAAACGTTGGTACTGGTTTGACGCACATGAGGAATTTTGGCTAGAGGGACGTCTTAAAAAAGAGTGATCGTTACATCTATGGTATTTTAATTGCTGCAATCGATACATCGTCCTCTTGATGTTGAGTTCCCCTGAAATGATTGACCGCTTCTATCACTGCATTGCAGATATCAGATGCATTTCTTTTTGAGTTTTCTAGCAAAATACGTTCAAGGTTGTGTTTACCGAATTCGGTTCCATCGGGACCGCTTGTTTCCCAGATACCATCAGTTCCTATCAATATAACATCTCCAGATTCCAGCTGGCCCCTGTAGCTTTCTGAATAAACCAGATCGTTATCTATTCCCAGAGCAATACCTTGACCACTTAGTGAAATTATGGAAGAATCAGCGCTGCGGAAGAGCCAGGCCGGATCATGCCCGGCACGAACCCATCTCAATTGAAGGGAAATAGGGTCAATTTCTATGATAAATAGTGTGACAAACCGACCACTATCCCTCATGTCCGCAGTTAGCTTGAAATTAACGGATGTAATAACTTGAGATAAGTCGTCTTTTACCTCGTAGTTTCCACGGATGAGGGCTCGAACTGTAGCCATTAGTAGTGCCGCTCCTACTCCATGACCAGTGACATCTCCGACAACAATACAGACCCTCCCTCCTTTTCCATATAATACATCCACATAATCTCCCCCTGTCTCTTCGCAATAGCTAATTTTAATACCAATATCCAAATCTGAGATATTCGGATCAATCTCTGGAAAAAAATTATGTTGTACCTCCTTGGCTACTTCTAAACCTTGACGCATACGTATTCCGTCTTCAAGTTGTATTGTCATGTTGTTAAAGGCATCGGCAACCATTTGACGCTCATCTCGGATTTTAAAGTTTAGTTTTGCTGAAAAATCTCCGGCAGAAAGACGTCCAAAAGCTGACACCAAGGAAAAAAAAGGCGCAAGCATAGGACGCGAGCGATAGGCAGCGATGATCATCATAATTACTACAACAACCGAGACAATTAACAAACTATCTAGGCTTAACCATCTGCTTAGTCTTTCCCGGTGGCTGGCTATTCGATAAAGAGCTTCACGCTCAGGTAGGATGTTAAGAATCCCCAATCCCCCCAATTCTGTCTCAGTTTTAGAATAGGCCCACACTGAAACCTCACCTTCGAAGGGCACAGAGACATAGCCTTTTTTCCCGTATTGCATTCCTTGAAAAAGCGCCGTCGTCTCATCTTCAAACTTTGGATCAATGTTGAAGAGAAACGTTTCTGATTTCCATTCACTTTTTTTAGATAATGGATTTCTTCTACCAATAACGAGTGGCAGGTCATCTTCTGTTTTCTGGGATGCTTTCATTCCTATTAGCAGGCTTTGCATGAACGAAGACCACTGGGAAGATGGGCTAATGGCTTCAATCAATTTTAAAATATCAAATTCTATAGCAATGTATCCCAATATCGACCCATCACTGAAATGGACTGGCAACCCCACGGTGACATATTGTTTTTGAAGTCCATCCAATCGGTACACATCAGGTAGAACCCAGAGCGGTCTATCTGGTGTTGACGATGCAACATCTTGGAATAGATTGTTTATTTGACGAGAATTCTTCATTTCCGGGTAACTAAGATTGAAACCATCCGCAGAGAAAAATTTTACAGATACCAAATCAATTCGAGAAACTATCAACCTTTGATAATAAATTGGTATTAATTGAGCTATCTGCTCTTGAATCCACGAAGTTCTGTTTGAAAAAGATGTTGTTTCTGACTGCAATAATAATTTTTCAATATCATCTCGATTACTCTGCACATGCTCTACTATATGGCTCAATTCTCTGTTCAGGTTACGAGCATAATTATCTGCTGATTCCTGTAATTCCTTAGCTGTTGTCTGCAGCAACACGACTTCAAAAATTTTGTAGGTCTGATCACCCAGTTTATCTAAAAGTTTCTGGTTAATCAGAAAAAAGATAAGTAATGGGACAACGCTGAAGATTATTAAAATAATTAAAAATTTAGATCGAAGTCCCATGGTTGCTCTCCGGTCGAATTGAGTGGGAGGAGAAGAATCAAGCCACACCCTGGTGGCATAAGGAGACTTCTGTAAACCCTATATCGATGGTTATGTCAGATAAAGATGTTCCTAGAAGATAGTGAGCGCAGAAGCAGATGACAATAGGTTGGAAGTAATGGTAAAAAAACAAAGTAATTCCTTCACCATTGGCGGTGTGCATAGCATTGTCGCCACACAAGGATGATTCCAAAAAATCTTGCCAGCGATTACAAAACACACAGGCAGAAATTTCTAACTCAATCTAAAATCCAGCAGGAGAGAATATTTCCTTTGTCAGTCTCATCCACTTAGGCGAAGTCCTAATTTTAGGCTCTTCCTATTATTCAAAGCGGCGAGAATCTCTTCCTCCCTCTCCTTTGTAGAAGCAAGAAACATATTTGCTCATCAATACTATTCAGAAATGCAAAGTCGCTATTGACTCTCTTTCATCACACACCCCAATTCCATTATTGCTGATAGAGTGCTAGGGATCAGGCCATCTTGATAAAATTAAGGTAATAACAATAGAAGATATTACCAGCGGACTGTTCCTGTTTTGCCAAACAAGAGGCCGGACAACACCATGACGTCCCGCGTTTATGATGTCTAGA
>JABDPQ010000356.1 GCA_013042695.1 Desulfobacterales bacterium
TCACGAGTTAACGGGGAAAAATTATCAAAGTTTGTTACCTCGGCGTGCTGATCAACGTCAAATACTGGATAAAGAGGGCGACCAAATTTATATTTTGCAGCTGCAAGGCTTTATTTTCTTCGGTACAGCACATCGATTATTGAAGAAGGTAAAGAAGAGAATTAACGATTCAACTAAAAAAAATATCCAATACGTCATCTTGGATTTTCAGCGAGTCGATATCTTAGATTCAACAGGTACAATGAGTTTTAGAAGATTGAATGATTTCATAAGCGGCTTTCACGCACATCTCATCATATCGGCTCCTTCTGCTCAAATAAAACAGCAGTTAATACAAGGGGGACTTAGTGCTTCACATGCTTCTATTTCATATTTCAATAGTTTAAATGAAGGGATTGAGTGGTGTGAAGGGGAAATACTGAAAAAAGCTGGTAAAGATTTCTCTGCTCCTCTCTCTCTTGCACAACAACTCTCACCAGCACTTCCCAATATAAATAAGATTACACATCTATTAAAAAATTTAGAACGACTAGAAATCAGTCCTGGAAACACGATAATTGACAAAAGTGATAAAGCTGAAGCCTTTTTTTTCATCGAATCAGGCAGAGTTATAACAAAGGTGGATGATCCGCATGAACCATTTTTAGACCTCGAAACGATGAAAAATGGTCGCATTGTTGGGGATATAGGTTTTTATTTAGGGAAGAAGAGAACAGCAGATGTTATTGCCGTTACGCATTGCATTGTTTATCGATTGTCGAAAGAGAAATTACGACAACTTGAGAAAGAAAATTCTGAGATCGCATTATTATTGCATCAATCGGTGGCTCAAATGTTAGCTGAAAGAGTTACTCATTTGGTAAGAACTGTTAACGCCTTGCAAAAGTAAAATTTTGACATGCTATTTGTACCAACTTCTTAAAGAAGATTGTTAACAGACAATCTTGGCAGTTAATACAAGACGCATCGGCCGTGGATTGTAACTCAATCCAAGATTCAACTGGGCAGAAGATATCCTTTACCAATCTCCTCCATTTAAGCAAATCCCTAATTTTAGGCTATTCCGTATCTATCAGATCTCGTTTCAGCAAATCATCCAGTCCCTAGTAATCGGTAACTTCACTGGAATAACCTAAAGCCTCTGTTAATGTGGAACGCTTTAAATAAAATGTAAGAATCTACTTGGGGATTGCCGAAATATTCAGACCACCGATATGGCAATATAAACGAGTTAATCATCAGCACAGCCCTTTGCCTCCGCTGAATTGATTAGCTTGTAGAGATATTTGATCACCGCCCGGTCCAAAGGGAATTGGCCTGGCCATTTTCTAGCCTTTGCTTTACTTCCTGTTAAGTCGTCCAGTCCCGCGACCACGCGCAGTCCAAAAGGAGTTGGCATTTCTACGGTGTCCTCGTCGGCCACCTTATGGGAGCCATCGAACTTCAGGGCGGCGGTGCCCGAATTGATAATCAGCTTGCGGTTAGCTCTTCGGTCTTCCCGGCTAGGTGAGCAGACGCTGCGACAAAAACCGCATACGGTGTAGTAGAACCATTCAGGATCGAAGATCGCTTCCCGATAGTTGGAAAAGCTGTTATTGACATCCTGCATTTGAGGGTCCGCCTTCTGCAGGCTGGTGCACAGTGCATTAAGCTCCTCTTTGTTTTCTGGCAGAGGGTGACCGAGACGGTAAGGGCTCCAGTTAGACCAAGTCGAGGAGGTTGCCAAACCTTCATAGCCAGTGCAACTGATCCAACAACAGGTGTTAGGGCGTTTGCGAGATATCGTTTCAGTAACGCCGGCGACCGTAATCTGGCTCGAAGCCTTGGGCCTAATCATTTCCACAGGACAGACCAGGCTGCACATCTTGCATCTGTCGCAGGGATGGTCTTTATCAGGAATTGGTGCATCGGGCTTCAAGTGAGCGGACGTTAAAACGCTCCCAAGCTCCACGAGTGCACCGTGCTCTTTGGTCAGCAAATTGCCACTCCAGCCCAAACGCCCGATCCCGGCTGCGAGGGCAGCATAGCGGTGAGAAAAATCTGGATGAAAATCTGTCATCTCCGTCACGTCAGCTGCGGCTTTTTCAGGTCGATAGCTATTGTTAAGGTCAACGTTGACGGCTTGGTATCCTTCTGATCTCAGTTGTTCGACAAGTTTATCTCCAATCGTATAAAGTTTTTGAGCGATCGCTTTTCGGTTTTCGCAATGTGGCCGCCATTTCTTTTTGCTGATGAAATCCTGAACGATTTCTTTATCCAAAGAGATTGCAAAAGAAATAATCGAGTTAGCAGATGGCATAAGATAGCGTGGATCAGCAGAGGGTGGGCCGTCAGAAAGGAGGTCTCTGTTGGTTATACCGACCAAATCGGCACCCAGGTGCACTGCCAAGGATTTCAATCTCGATTCCGCAGAATCCATAGGAACCTCTCGCTTGATAGTCTTTTAACGTGATTATTCAGAAACCCAATTCAATCCAATCTACAGCAATTAGTTAGTCATTGGCAACTTTAGCAGCAGGGTCACAAATTAAAGGTCAGCTGTACAAGTTAAGAAGGTAGTATTAGTCGCCAGCGGTGGAAACATATCGATGGAAAATCTCAATAAGGTACTCAACCTATGAAATTGAAAAGCCAATGAAAAATGAAACTGGCAAAGCAAACCCGCCTTTTCGAAAATTCCATGTTTCAGCAGTTTTTGTATTAATTCATTCTGTCTTTAAAAGATTGTTCCAAACCATTTCCGAAGAGATGTGAGTTGGTTATAGTTGTCAGATAACATTAGGACTTCGGTACAATACCTGTCAGCTCAAGTGTCGATTTCTACAAATTAGTAAATTTTCCAGCCAGAAAGTGAGGTCATTCCAATAATTGCTAGAGCAAATAGTATGACCACTAAAATACCAGCAATAATCCTCTGCTTGACTTTATGTTTTCCCCTTTCAGAAGCAACCTTGCGGCATTTTGGGCAGCGGACTATTTCATCTTTGGTTCTCACGAGAGAATTGAACCTGTAGTGACACTTAGAGCATTCAAGATTTGCATCGGAACCAGATAATATACAGCCACATGAAGCGCACTTGGCATCACGTACGACTCTATCAGATGGGATTCTATTCTTCTGGTAACAATGAGGGCATGTTTTAATTTCTGACATTATTCTTTGCTATCACTTGGGTTTCCTATTTTTCAGTACAATAGTCAAATGATCTATCTTTTTGAATACTATATGTTTCGTTGCTGTATCAATATATACCTCCAGTCGACCTAATTATATATCGCATAGGTGGTTTCTTCCCCGAGCAATGAATCTATCTCAAGCTGAATCTCTCTTCGCTCAGAACTGTTGAACCAGTTTTCCCAGTCCTCAATTGACCCCCAAGTACTTATCACAAGGCGCTCGCCGGGCCTGTCAAGTCTTTTCAAAGTCTGTCCAGAGATATACCCAGGCTGCATCAGGCAAACACTTCGCATTCTATGCAAAAGGGTTGTTAGTTCATCTATAGAGCTTTCAGTTAGGGTTCGTTTGATGAAAATTTTTACCGTCATCGCTTTCTCCTCTTTTTTGCCTAACTATCTCCTTCCTTCTTTTAGGAGATTTTTTGATTTACTACCCAGCCAGTTTCTGCGATAAGGAATTCATTTAAACCATAATTCTTCAAACTCATTTATACAATTAAGCTCTGGTGCACTAGGATAGGAGTAGACCGATAATGTAGGACAGGGCATTACAGGTAGATATGGAATTTTCTTGTCCATCACGATTAACAGGTGAAAAAAAATAGCTGGTTCGACAATAAAGGTGAAAGATATATATTGTTACATGGTAGAAAATTTCTAGGCAAATGTTCTTTTACAACTGGTAAAGCAAGGAGATGCAATGGATTCAATAGCTATTTTCAAAACCGCACTAGAATATGAGAAGAAAATACGAGATCTCTATGCAACTGCCATTTCAATTATTGACGACGATAGGGGGAAAGTCATTTTTGAAACCTTGGCAAATGAAGAACAATCGCACATCGACTTTTTGGAACACAGTATTGAAACACT
>JABDPQ010000358.1 GCA_013042695.1 Desulfobacterales bacterium
CTTCCGATACATTGACTTATACAGCCACCCTGGATGACGACTCGGCTCTGCCTGCATGGCTCAGCTTTACTGGAGCCACCAGGACATTCAGCGGCACGCCTGTCAACGCCGATGTTGGTACATTCAACGTCAAGGTAACCGCAGATGACGGCACCAGCAGTGTCTTTGATATTTTTGCCATCACCGTCAATAATATCGATGACCCACCGGTAATCGGAGGGACTGATAGTGGTACGGTCAATGAGGATATCGATCCTGACAGTGACAATCTGCTGGAAGTCGCAAGTGCGCTGTCCATTTCTGATGATGATGTTGGTGAGTCAAGTTTTATTGCGGAGACCATCACCGGCACCTATGGCGATCTCAATATCGATGCCCTGGGCAACTGGGACTACAGCGCCGACAATACTCAAGTCACGATCCAACAGCTCGATGCAGGCCAGAGTGTCACCGACACCCTGACAGTCACAACTGCTGACGGCACTAATCATGATATTGTCATCACCATCAACGGTGCTGAAGATGCCCCGCTTGTTCAAAACAGCATACCTGACCAGACAGCCACCGAAGACGCCTCTTTTACTTTCACCTTTGCTGCCAGCACCTTTAGTGATGCAGACGCTACCGACACCCTCACCTACTCGGCAACTTTAAGTGATGACTCGCCACTCCCCTCATGGCTGAGCTTTAATGGCTCGACCAGGACTTTCAGCGGCACACCTGAAGATGCAGACGTCGGCACCATCACTATTAAAGTGAGTGCGGATGATGGAGCAAGCTCGATAACGGATATTTTCACCATTACTGTTGTCAATACCAACGACACGCCGGTGGCTGTAGATGATACTAAAGTAACGACTATGAATACCTCGGTAACAACGCATAATGTCCTTGCTAATGATACATTCGGGGACGGAACTACCGATGTGAGTAGTTTCGATGCGGTGTCCAGTCTCGGCGGAACCGTTTTCTACAACGGCGACGGCACCTTCACCTATACGCCGGCTGCAGGTTTTAGCGGCGACGATGACTTCACCTATACGATCAGCGATGTTGATGGTGAAGTGAGCACGGCAACGGTCACCGTTACGGTTAATGCGACTGTGGTCACCATACCTGATCCTGATCCAATTGAGCCAGATCCTGACCCAGTGGATCCTGACCCTGATCCAGATACTACCGACCCGACAGATACGGCTGAAGAGACGCCAACAGAGGATCCTGAGCCTGTCGTAGTAATCGATCCTGACGATGAGGTTGCAGAACCTGCTATTGTTGAGGATGTATCCGAGGACACCAGTGAGACAGCCGCTAAAACCTTAGATAAAGACCCGAGGGATCCTGATGACGATACAGATGCGCCTGCCACGGCAGCTGACTCTGGTTCTGTACTGCAAGATCCCGGTTTTATGACTTCAATCAATAGTGATGCAAATGTGCCCTCCGACCTTGCGGCACCACTTGCATCTGAAAATATTAGTGCCTCGATACACGAGTCTGCCCTGCTTAAGAAAATCGATATTGACTCTTCTGAGACCACAACCCTGCTATTAAAACGCTACCTCGATCAGATCAATTTCCTCAGCGAGGTGGATTACTCCAATGCAATAGAGCAGCTCAGAGATGCGCTGGATGAATTTAAGCAAGAGGCTGAAAGTGAAGATCAGTATTACCAGACAGTAATCGGCTCTGCGATTGCCGTATCAACAGGACTCTCCGTTGGTTATGTGGTCTGGTTGATTCGAGGTGGAATGCTGCTCAGTTCGGTGTTGTTCTCGATGCCTGCCTGGCATCTCGCCGACCCCTTGCCCCTGCTTGCTGGCGGTAGAGACGATGACGAGGAAGATGGAGAAACGCTCGAGACAATCATTCGGGATAGTGTGGGCAAAAATAGCGATAACAAAACCACCAAGGAAAAAACAGGAACATCGTAACTCATATGATTCATGTTATTTTTTTATTACTTAAATTTTGTGCTGACACTATTTTGTGCTACCCTTTTAGTCAGGAGGAAATTTCGTGAGCACTAAATTCCGTGTTGTCCTCGGACTGGCGGGGATCACCATCAGCCTCATCATGGTAGCCACCTATTTGGGCATCATTCCAGATAGGGATGGAGCGGTGCGCGCTGGGCGAACCAGTCTGGCTGAAACTATTGCCGTTCACAGCACTGCCATGGTTTCACAAAAAGATCTCAAGAAGTTAAACGACGACTTTATCATTCTCTCAGAAAGAAACAATGACCTCCTTTCTCTTGGTTTGCGTCGTGAAGATGGACAAACCATCTCAACGACCCCGGGTCATCTGGAAAACTGGCAGGAAATGGAGGGAAGATTTTCAAAAGATTCTCAGATCCGAGTTCCTATCTTTGACGGTAAAACCAAGTGGGGTATTCTCGAGCTGCGATTCGCTGCAATCAATCAGCCTGGAATTATCGGTGCCTTAGCCAATCCGGCAATTAAAATTTTGATCTTCATGGGAGCTGGATGTTTCTTGATCTTTTATTTTTACCTTGGCAGAGTGCTGAGCCTTCTCGATCCATCAAAAGCTGTCCCCGCAAGAGTTCGGGCAGCGCTCGATACCATGGCAGAAGGCTTGCTGGTGCTTGACCAGAAAGAGCATATCGTTCTCGCCAATCTGGCTTTTGCGACGATGCTTGGGAAAACCTCCGATGACCTTGTTGGCATCAAGGCAGGTGCTCTTCCCTGGCTGGACGCCAATGGCAAGCAAATAGAGAAAGACCAACGGCCATGGGTCAAGGCACTTAAGCAGGGTGTCGTTCTCAGAAACCAATCCATTCATATCACGCTGCCGGACCAAAAACAGCTCATTTTCAATACCAGTTGTTCTCCCGTGCTTGGAGACGGCAAGAAACACGCCGGCGTTCTTGTTAGTTTTGATGATATTACGCCGCTGGAAGAAAAAAAGATTGAACTGCGTAAATCAAAAGAGGAAGCGGAGTCAGCAAACCAAGCCAAGAGTGCGTTCCTGGCCAACATGAGCCATGAAATTCGCACTCCGATGAATGCTATTCTTGGGTTCACCGAAATTCTCAAACGCGGATATGTAAAAAACGAGCATGACTCTCTGAGGTACCTCAACATCATCAATGCCAGTGGTAAAAACCTTCTTGAGCTGATCAACGACATCCTCGATCTATCAAAAGTTGAGTCGGGTCACATGGAAATAGAGACGGCCCGCGTTGAACCTGATCGAATTATTGCCGAAGTTCTGCAAATCATTGGTGTAAAAGCTCAGGAAAAAGCACTTGACCTGCAGTTTAAGGCAGACGGGCCGCAACCTCAAACCATTGAGACCGACCCAGTCCGGCTGCGACAGATCATCTTCAACCTGAGCGGAAACGCGGTCAAGTTTACCGATTCCGGCAAGGTTACCGTGTCCAGTCGATTAGAAAACGACTCAGCCAGTCCACACCTCATCATCACGGTGGAAGACAGCGGTATCGGCATAGAACAGGATAAGCTCGATTTGATTTTCGACCCCTTTGTGCAGGCGGATGCCAAGACGACACGACGGTTCGGCGGCACCGGTCTCGGCCTTGCCATCAGCCGCAAGTTCGCCAGAGCTTTAGATGGTGACATTACTGTCACGAGCGAGCTCGGCACTGGCAGCTGCTTCATCGTTCGCATACCAACCGGTAGTTTAGTGGGTATCACTCTTCTTGAACCAGATGTTGTCATGGCCAGCCAGCAGCATATAAGTGAAACGCAGCAATCACATTGGCAATTTCCTGAAAGTCGTGTTCTGGTCGTTGATGATGGAGCAGAAAACCGGGAACTGGTCAAATTCCTGCTCGAGGAGGCGGGCCTCACCGTCGATCAAGCCGATAATGGACAAATTGGTTTGACTAAGGCGCTTGCGGGCGATTACGAGGCCATTTTAATGGATGTCCAGATGCCGGTCATGGACGGTTTCACTGCCACAAAACTGCTGCGTGACAAAGGTGTAATTAAACCCATCATTGCCATGACCGCAAATGCCATGAAAGGTTTCGAGCAGCAATGTCTGGATGCGGGCTATTCAGCCTATCTCTCAAAACCCATAGAAGTTGACGGTTTTATGAACTATATGGCAGAACTCCTCGGCGGCAGGATGGTCGAGGCGGATGATGATCCTTGCTCTGAATCTGCTGAAATACTTGCCGATGATGCAGGGTGTGCACCAGTGGTTGCGGCAACGCCGATCATTTCCACTTTGCCTATGACAAACAAGAAACTGCGTCATCTTGTCGGACGATTTATCAATCGTCTCCAGGAGCAGCTTCAGGCCATGGACAAGACGGCAGACGAGGACAATATGACAGAACTTGCTGCGCTTGCACATTGGCTCAAAGGCGCTGGGGGTACTGTCGGCTTTGATGAATTCACCAAACCTGCTGCTTCGCTGGAAGCAGCTGCCAAAAAAGCAGACAAGCAGGAAATTGCCCAGATATGTGCCGATCTGCACGCGCTGGCAGACAGAATTGTAACCCCTGAAGACACCCCTGAGTCAATTCCTGATGGCAATGAATCAGCTGTTGAAACCGAATTCATCGTTGAGGAATCTTCTGAGCCCGAACCGCAGCCCATTATTTCTGGTCCAATCGTTTCGCGACTTGCCGAACAACCGAAATTTCACCGTCTGATTAACCAATTTGTTCAAAAACTTGAAGATCAGATGGTGATAATGGAAAAATCATGGCAAGGCCGAGATATGGCTGAGCTGGCGAATTTTGCCCATTGGCTTAAAGGCTCAGCCGGCACATTGGGGTTTGACCAATTTACAGACCCCGCTGCAAGGCTTGAAACCTCTATTAATTCAAACATGATGGACGAGGTTGGACAAACGGTGGCGCATCTGCGCACTATGGCTGATGCAGTGGTACCCGCAGCCCCAGAAAAGGATATTAAAAGGCAACTACCCCAACAGGAAAAACCGTTACCAGAGAATGTCCAGGCCCATTTTTCAGATGACGACCTGCAGAGTTTTAGTGAAGACTATTTTGAACAGATTGACTCAGAAATACACAGCCAGTTACATACACAATGATTGAGGACAAGGCTAACAAATGAAATCCCAAAACAGCAAACCAAAAGATGCAACCATCATGATGATCGATGATGAAATGATCACCATGGAGATTGTACAGACCTATCTCGAAGATGACGGTTATTGTAATTTCTATCTCGAAGATAGTTCCGTTCAGGCAATTGAGAGTCTCGAGAAGGTCATGCCGGATATCCTGCTGCTTGACTTGGTGATGCCAATTGCATCTGGTTTTGATGTCCTTTCTTTGGTGAGAAAGCATGAGAAATTCGAGCATCTGCCAGTGGTCATTCTGACTTCATCGACAGAAACCTCCAGTAAATTGCGGGCCCTTGACCTTGGAGCCACAGACTTTCTGGCCAAACCGGTGGATCCGAGTGAACTGCGTTTGCGGGTGCGCAATACACTCGCGGCAAAGGCCTACACAGACCAGCTTGCCTATTTTGACCCACTGACAAATCTCCCTAATCGTTTGATGTTTCATGAAAATTTTGATTGGGCAGTGAGAAAAGCAGCACGATATAAAGAAAAGATGGCATTGTTAAATATTGCCTTGGATGACTTTGGCCGTATTAACGCCTCCGTTGGCCTGCAAGGCGGAGATGATGTACTTGTCCAAACTGCCCAAAGAATTGAGAGTACAGTCAGGCAAACTGACATTATTGGCCATTCACCATTGAGCGAAAACGTTTCCCTCAACTTATTCCGCACCGAAGGAGGTGCTTTCCTGCTGGTATTAGAACGGCTCGAAGATTCTTCAGCCACAGCGATCATCGCCCAACGAATCCTGAAAGAAATCAAGCAGCCGCTTAAAATAGGAGATTCAGAACTACACCTTACCGCAAGCATCGGCATCGCCACCTACCCGGACGAAGGAAAAGATAGCCTGACACTTCAACGCTTGGCAAACAACGCCAGGGAATACGTCAAGAAAAAAGGCGGAAATAATTTTCAATTTTCCTCTCACGAAATTAATTCCATGTACGAAAGGCGTCTTAACCTGGAGATCGGCCTGCGCAATGCCTTACGAAAAAATGAATTCATTCTGCACTACCAGCCTAAAGTCGACACCCTGACTGGCAACATCCGGGGGGTTGAAGCGCTGGTGCGATGGAACAGGGATGGTGCCGGCCTGGTGCCGCCAAACGAATTCATTCCTCTGGCTGAAGAAACCGGGCTCATCATTCCCCTTGGTAACTGGGTACTCCAGGAAGCCTGTAAGCAGCTTGCAATGTGGCAGCGATCAGGTGGTCTTGAAATCGAAATGAGTGTCAACTTGTCTACCAGGCAGTTCCAGGACAGAAATTTTTATGATGTAACAAGACAAATCATCGAGAAAAGCGGTATTAGCCCCCAGCAATTAACACTTGAATTTACCGAGAGCCTTTTTCTTGATGATATTGAATGGAAAATAAAGCAGTTAGAGGAATTAAGAAAGCTTGGCATCAAATTATCCATTGATGATTTCGGCACTGGATTTTCATCGCTGAGTTATCTGCGGAGATTACCGGTGAACGAGTTAAAGATCGACAGGTCATTTATCATGAATGTACCTGACAAGCAGAACAGCTGCGCCATTGTCTCATCAGTGATCTATCTGGCTCGACAGCTAGGTCTGAAAACTATTGCCGAAGGAGTTGAAACGGAAGAGCAGCGGCATTTCCTGGAAGAGCAGCAGTGCCACGAAATTCAAGGATTTTATTTCAGTCGGCCGCTGCCTGCAGATAAATTGTACGATCAATACTTACGTCTGAAAAAATTGGCATAACAACGCTGTATCAATAACTAACAGAAATAAACTTATATGCGCATAACTCCGGCGACACGAATCAGCTTTGGCCTGGTTGCTTTAACGATCAGCCTGCTTCTTCTCGGCAAAATGCTCGGTATTGCACCTGATCGAACCAGTACCATTGTTGAATCTCGAAAAACGCTCTCTGAAGCATTGGCAATCCAGTTCTCCGCTGCAGCTCAACGGGGTGATTTTCCACTGATCAGAGAAACACTGGAGTCAATGGTTGAGAGGGATAGCGAGATTACATCAGCTGCCGTTCGAGACCTGCATGGCGAGCTGCTTGCCGAAGCAGGCAATCACCTGGCTAACTGGCAACCGCCCGCCAATGGAAAATCGACGCCGACTCATGTACAGATCCCCATATTTCGCGGCCAGGAGCTCTGGGCGACGGTTGAAATCAGTTTTCCACCATTGTGGGTTAACAACCTTGTTAAAAGCTTTAAAAACTCCTATCTCAGCCTTATCTTGTTCATTTCCTTTACAGGATTTGCCGGATATTTTCTGCTGATCAAAAAAACGTTGCGCGAACTTGATCCCTCTTCAGTTATTCCTGGCAGGGTTCAAGCGGCTTTCGATGTCTTAAAAGAAGGCGTTTTGATCCTTGATGAAAAAGAGCACGTCGTTCTTGCCAATCAAGCTTTTTCTGAGTTGATTGACAAACCCGCTGCCGATCTCATCGGTTTTAAGGGCTCGGAGCTTGGCTGGAAAGGTTTCAACACTCCTTTCCAAAAAGAAAAGTTGCCATGGATGGAAGTGCTGAACGGGGCAACAACGAGTACTGGCGTTCGCCTGATCCTAGATCGGCCAAATAGTGCTGATCCGACATTAATAGCCAATGCTGCACCGGTTCTTGACGGAAAAGGCAAACGTCGGGGCGTATTGGTGACACTTGACAATATCACCGACGTTGAAATGAAGAACCGTGAACTCAGCCAGGTTGTCAACAAATTGCAGATGACCACGGACGATGTTCAGACCAAAAATAAAGAGCTGGAGTTCCTGGCCACTCATGATCCTCTTACCCTGCTGCTCAATCGTCGAGCCCTGAACCAGAAATTCGAAAAAGCTTTCCTGGATGCACAAGTGACTGAAGGCGAATTAGCATGTGTCATGTGCGATATAGATCACTTCAAGGCAGTAAATGACCGTTACGGCCATGCCACCGGTGACAAGGTGATCAAAATGGTTGCCGGTCTGCTGCAAAAGAATTTCCGGGAGCACGATCTGGTCGGTCGTTACGGTGGAGAGGAGTTTTGCATCGTTTTGCCGAACATCGACCTGAAAATGGCCTCAGAAATCAGTAATCGTATTCGCCAGGCCATCAAGCAAGACACGTCATCCGGGGTTCAGGTAACCATCAGTTTTGGCATATCAGCATTGACTTCAAATGTCCATAATTCAAGTGAGCTGGCAAACCAGGCAGATAAGGCGCTCTATATCGCCAAGGAGAGCGGCAGAAACCGTGTCGTCTGCTGGGGTGACGATGAAGTGCAGGAGTTTGCCTCCTCCGTTGCGACAGCCCCGGTTTCCCTGCCTACATTGGTAAAATCCAGCGATGACGTCAGATTGTCAGCTGAGGCTACCGGGCAACAAGAGCTGAGCGAAAACACAGATGAGGTGCAGCGTCTCAACCTGCGCTTGAGAGAACTCGAGGAATTGGCGGAAAAACGTTCGCAAGAGCTGGAGCATTATACGGCCTACGACGTCGAAACCGGCCTGCCAACCAGAACCCTCTTTCATGATCGTGTTTCACAGGCACTGATGCGGGGGCGGCGGTACGAGAATATCGTTGCCGTTCTTTCTATTTCCGTCGATGCCGTGCAGCGAATCAGCGAAACCCTTGGCCATGAAGCTGGCGAATGG
Source organism: Desulfobacterales bacterium (assembly GCA_013042695.1). Taxonomy (GTDB): domain Bacteria; phylum Desulfobacterota; class Desulfobulbia; order Desulfobulbales; family Desulfocapsaceae; genus JABDPQ01. The sequence continues at coordinate 8,705 of JABDPQ010000358.1, forward strand.
CTGTTTAAAGAAATTGGCAAACGGTTAACAAAGGTCATCAGATCAATGGATACCGTGGCCAAATTGCCTGCAACCTCCTTGACACCGACTGTGTCACGACTTGGTCAAGAAGACTTCGGTGTCCTGCTTACCGATATTGAGGAGGTGAATGCAATTACCTGGATCGTCAAGCGCATTCTCAATTCACTTGAAAAGGCTTTCGATCTTGATGGCAACGAAATTTACACAACCACAAACATCGGGATATCCATCTATCCTCATGATGGCGAATCACCAGAAGAGCTGGAGAGAAATGCCGCGGCTGCAAAGAGCCATTCTAAAAAACATTTGGGAGCAAATCAGTACTATTTTTATTCAGATGCCATTCATGCAGCATCCATTAAACATCTGCAGGTGGAGAATCAGCTGCGCAGGGCAATTAAAGACGACGAATTTCTGCTCCACTATCAACCCAAAATCAACACCTCAACAGGAGAAATTGTTGGTGTCGAGGCACTCATTCGCTGGGACAATCCGAAAAGCGGCCTGGTGGCGCCGTATGAATTTATTCCGATCGCCGAATATTCCGGACTCATCACTCAAATAGGAGACTGGGTCCTGTCTACGGCCTGCAGGCAGGTTCGAACCTGGCTTGATATGGGAATAACTCATTGCACCGTCGCAGTTAATTTTTCCAACAAACAGTTCCGTCAAAAAAACCTTTCTTCTCGAATCAGTAACCTTCTCAAAGAGAACAGACTCAATCCAGAACATCTTGTGGTTGAAGTTACCGAAAACTCAATGATGGAGAATATTGACAGTTCCTTGAAAATCCTCCATGAGATTCGAGAGATGGGTATCAACATTGCCCTTGATGACTTCGGCACGGGCTACTCATCTCTTAGCTACCTGAAAAACTTCCCGGTCAGTTATGTAAAAATCGACCGCTCTTTCATTGCCGACATCGAAACAAATGATCGAGATGCAACCATGGTGAAATCGATCATCAACATGGCGCATGGTATGGACTTGAAGGTCACCGCGGAAGGCGTTGAGAACGAAACTCAGGTTTCTATGCTCTACGATTTCGGTTGCGATGAGATGCAGGGCTTCCTCTTTAGTAAACCAGTTCCTACACAAGAAGCCACGGAACTCTTCCAGACCGGTATTAAACACCAGATTGGTCTTTGGAAAGAGTATGAGGCTGCCTGATCGATCTTCTTCATGAATCGGGTGGCAGATGATGATTGTAATCTTTACTCATTCTGATGGCCACCAACAGAATACGGTTTTGTAACTGAAATTACATGTTGCGTTTATTAATTACGTAATTTTTCAACCATTTCTCAGTTCGCTGTACTTCTTTTCTTTCTAAATTGCTTATTTCATTACTTTCCATCATTTCTATTTTTTGGAATATTTATTGCATTTGTTACACTGCGATAACTCCTTGATGGTGAACAAATATTGTTTTTCGCTCGTTATGACATCAATGCGTTTTATCAAGAAAAAGCCAAAACCGTCGTAAGGCGGAGGCGAAAAGCTTTGTCTGCATTAAGAGATAGACGGATGGTCTGGTTGATCGAATAATTTGGTTCGTTTGATCCAGGATGCAATTCATCCAATTTATGTACAGGCTTTTTTAAAAACAGTTGACATATAGTGACAACAACATGACAAAAAACGTCAATGCAAATAGTAACTTAAGCCTACATCGTCGTATAATTCAATAATGAGTTGAATTGCTAAATGGCCTATTTCAAGCCCAGGCATACCTCTCTTCTCTTTGAAGAGCTCGAACCGCGGTTGCTGTTCTCAGCCGATGGTGCGGAAGCTCTGGCGGCCGAAGCCGTGGAACAGCCAATTCAAGAAGAGCCAGTTATTATTGTTGAAGCTGAACCCGGGGCTGAAGCTGATACAAATGATGCACCCATTGATCAGTCTACTCAATCAGACACGACTTCTACCGATGACAGCAGTGAAGAGAATGGAACCTCTACAGCTGAAAATGACGCCCCCCAGGAGACCGATACCACTGATTCCCTGAGTGAGGCGCAACAAGATATTTCTGCTGAGCCCACTATCGCCACAACAGAGAATATTCCTGTGAGCGGCGAGGACGTAACAGAAACGAACCTCGACAGTGAAACCACAACTAATGAGTTGATCCTGATCAACGACAGTGCCAGTGATTATGAACAGCTTGTAGATGCCATCGAAGTAAATGATGATCTAAATCGTTCCTTCGAAGTTATCATTCTTGACGATGAGCAGAACGGCATTGAGCAGGTTAGTTCAATTCTCGCCGACACCAGTGACCTTGATGCCCTCCATATCATCACCCACGGAAAAGAGGGATCACTTGCCCTCGGTTCCGACTGGCTTGACACCGATGATTTATTGGCTAACAAAGATGCTGTCAGTGCCTGGAATGAATCCTTCACTGAAAATGGAGACATTCTTCTCTATGGTTGCAATATTTCCTCAAACGACAGCAATAGCCTGACAACAACGCTTTCAGCACTCACTGATGCTGATGTCGCTTCCTCGGATGATATAACTGGCCATACTGATCTAGGCGGCGACTGGCAACTGGAGCACACCTCCGGAGACATAGAGACGGATGTCGCTCTAGACAGCTCAGCTCAAAACGAATGGAGGGCAACCTTAGCCCCTGATGCAGGCTATGGTGTTTTCTCAAACACTTCAGCTACTCCGAGATTCACCTACTGGAATGGAAGCAGTTTTGCTATTGCCGATGATACGGATACACTCAATGCCCGTTATCGCATCATGCAGGGTGCTGACGCACCTACCCGGGATGAGAAGATTGTAGTTGGAGTCGATGCAGCCGGAGTCGTTACCGGTGAGATCAGTAACGGCAGTGGTTGGAACATGTTCTCCCTCGGGAATCTGGGAGAGGTTAGCGAGGATTACTGGTACGGTGTCGACGTTGCTTATGAACAACTAAGCGGTGATGCGGTTGTTGTCTGGAATGATAATGCACAAGCAAGTGGAGATAAACTGAGATACGCCGTATGGAACGGCAGTACCTGGAGCACCTCACCAACCAGCATCAGTGCGTATTCCGGAAACGAACCCCAGAATATGAAACTGGCTTTCGATCCAGGTTCAGACACTATGGCACTTGTTGTCAATGATGTCACCGCCGATGATTACGTCTTGATTTGGGACGGAACGAGCTGGGGAAACGGGCTGACACTTGATACATCTGGGACGTCGGAATCAGACCAGTCGGCAATTTCGGTCGCTTTTGAGGCACAGACCGGCAAGGCAATGGTGATGTACGGCAAAGATGCAGATCCAGATGTTTATTACCGGGTATGGGATGGGAGTGATTGGGCGGATGAGGCGAGTCTGACAGCGGCAGCAGGAGCGACAGGTGAAGCCAGGTGGATAACCTCTGCCACCGATATGGGCTCAAACCGTATTGCAGTTGGAATAACCACTTCCATCAATGAGGCCTGGGTAGCAATCTGGGACGGCAGCAGCTGGGAGACCCCACAGGAGATTGGCACGACCACCACCGGCCTGATCTATCCCAATCTTGCCGTCGGTTTTGAGAGTACAACCGGTCATGCCCTTGCCACCTATGGTGAGGGAACCCAGACAGCATTTCGATACCGCACCTGGGATGATGTTGGCAAATGGTCAAATGAGCAGACCGGAACTGACCTCGGTGCTGTCTCAAACAGCATGACCCTGGACAGCAGTCCGACAAGTGATCAGCTGATGCTCTCCGTCCAGGATGAGAACAGCGATCTGCATTATTTAGCCTGGAATGGCAATAGCTGGGAACCCGACAATCTCCTATCGTCAGATACTGGAGAAATAAAAAATCAACCATTTGTATTTATCTATGATCAGGACGGTATGCTGGTTGAACCCAATGCTGCCCCAGTCAACAGTGTGCCGGCTACCCAGAATACAGCCATTGACACCTTTGTCGTTTTCAGCAGTGGTAACGGCAATCTGATCAGTATAAGCGATAGTGATGATACCAGTGTTGAGGTAACTCTCGATGCCACTGAAGGTGCCATTACCCTCAACGGGATCAGCGGGTTGAGTTTCAGCGACGGTAGTGGTACCAGCGACGACGCCATGACCTTCAGCGGCCTGCTGACAGATGTTAACAATGCTCTGGACGGGCTGCAGTTTATCCCAACGCTTGGGTTTGAGGGCTTCGGCAGAATTCAGATCAGCACCACAGATTATGGCAAAGGCGGTACTGGAACTCCAAAGAGTGATGTTGACTCCGTAACAATTGAAATTGGCGACGTCAACAGCGCTCCCGTAAACAATATTCCAGGGGCACAAACCATTGATCAGAACGGTATGCTGTTGTTCTCTGCTGCCACCGGAACGGCGATTTCGATCAGTGACGTTGATGCCGGCGGTAATGAGCTTGAAGTTACCCTGAATGCCACCAACGGAACAGTCAATCTCTCGGGAACCGCTGGCTTGACTTTTACCACGGGCACTGGCACCGGTGATGGAGATATGGTCTTCACCGGTGCCATAAACGATATCAACAGTGTCTTGGAAGGCGCCACCTTTATTTCCGATCCTGGTTTCACCGGATTAGCAAGCCTGCAGATCACCACCGATGACCTCGGCCACAGTGGCGCTGGCGGTGCACAGAACGATACCGATACCATATCTATCACCGTTGCCGTACCCGACCATACCCTGTGGATGACATTTGAGAACGATGAAGCCACTACGGGTAATCCTGACATCCCGGATTTCTCCGGCGGTGATATCGTCAATTTCGGCGGCACCCTGACATTTGAACCCGGCACCACGTCCGGCACCTTTGCCAAGAATTTTAACCTTGACCTCATTTCCGGCAGTGACGGGAATACAGATATAAGCGCTGTTCACTATGTCAGAAATGATATCCAGGTTGGCAGCAACAATATTCAGCTGCAGGTGGGCGATCTTTTGATGTCTACTGCTGGCGATGAAACCATCGGAAGCGACACTTTTGCAAGAGAAGACGTTTTCGTTTTCCGTCCCACCACCTCCGGTGATTACAGCAGCGGCAGCTTCTTCATGTTGATCGAAGGTAAAAATTCAGGGCTTATTGGTGACGTCAAAGGAATCGCCCTGGTTGAGCAGACAACTGATGTCGGCGATGTAACATTGACTCAAGGAGATTTCATCTTTGCAGACGGTGACAAGGATATTAAGCTCTTTCAGGCTGACCAATTAGGAGCTGTTACCACAGGAACTTCATCAATTCTTATCCAGGGCTCCGACATCGACTTCACCTCGAATGTCAGTGCACTACATCTGGTGCAGCAGGACACGGCTGTAGGTGACACCTCACTGACGGCAGGCCATATCCTGGTTGGTCTTGATGGCGACGACTCCACGGTTGGCAGTGCACCGACTATCAGTATGACGCGCCAGGATCTATTCCTCCTTGACGTAACAACCACCGGGCCGGGTACAAGCGTTGCCGCGGCGACGCTGCTCTTCGAGGGACTGGATGAGAGTCTTGATAGCGGAAATGAGGGGATCTGGGGCGCGTCGCTCCAGGCAAACGTGTCACCGACCCTCCCGCCATCAACATTCAACGTGGATGAGAACAGTGCCAACGGCGTCGCGGTCGGATCAGTAACCGCCAGCGACCCTGAAAACGCTACTCTGAACTATGCCATCACCTCTGGCAACACCAATGGCGCCTTTACCATTGATGCAGCTACTGCTCAGATCACCGTAGCCAACAGCACAGCACTGGACTTTGAGATCAATCCAAGTTTCAGCCTGACGGTCGCAGCCATTGACGACCAGGGCGCCTACACTACAGCCCCGGTCACAATCAACCTGAACAACCTCGATGAACCGGGTACAAACGATGCCCCGGAAAACAGTATCCCGGCAGACCAGACCATCGATCGCAACGGCATGCTGCTGTTCTCCTCGACAACCGGTACCGGAATCTCGATCAGTGATTTCGACGCCGGCTCCAACCCGGTGCAAGTCGAAGTAGAGGTAACGAATGGTACCCTGAATCTTGCCGGCACCTATGGCCTGAGTTTCACAACCGGTAATGGCACAGCCGACACCGACATGCTTTTCACCGGTGCCATTGCCGATATCAATACAGCACTGGAGGGCGCGACCTTCGTCGCCACCGGGAATTTCACCGGCACGGCCAGTGTTAAAATTGTCACCAATGACCAGGGCAATACCGGCACCGGCGGCCCCTTAAGCGATACCGATACGATCACCATAACCGTCAAGGCGCCCGAGCAGAAAATCTGGCTGACTTTCGAAAACGACGAAGGACCAACCGGCAGCAGCGAAATTCCGTCGATCACCGGCGGCGATGTGGTCACCTTCAGTGATATCACTCAGCTCGAGACCAGCGACTCCAATCCCCTGGCCTCGACCACCAGTGGTACCCTGGCCTATGGGTTCAACCTTGACACGGTGCTGTTATCTGATGGCATCACACCTGCCAGCGATGGCAATACCATAGTCAATGCGGTGCATCGTGTAAGCAGGGATATCCAGGTGGGCACCAACAACATCCAACTTTACGCCGGTGATCTGCTGCTTTCAACTGATACGTCTGATACCATTGGCGGCGTAGACTACGAAAAAGAAGACGTTTTTGTCTTTCACCCTGATAGCACAGATGACTATAGCCAAGGCAGCTTCTTCCGCCTGATCGATGGCAAAAACGATACCAGTTGGGGCAATGTTACCGCAATCTCTCTGGTAGAAAGGTCTACAGAGATTGCTCCGGGTGTCACCCTCAGCGCCGGCGAGATCCTTGTCGCTCATGCTGGATCGACCCAAAACATCCTGCGCTTCACTCCCGGAACACTAGGTGATACGACCACTGGCACAACCATTATCCTAGTCACCGGTGCAGATATAGATATCGGTCAGGTCATCAGCGGCCTGCACCTGGTGCAGGCAGATACCATGGTTGGCGGAAGGTCGCTGAC
>JABDPQ010000359.1 GCA_013042695.1 Desulfobacterales bacterium
ATTATATCCTCACTACCTGCGTATCATTGGTAGTTGTAAGCGCGGTCAGTATGGTCGGGGTGATTCTGGTTGTCGGATTATTGATTACCCCCGCGGCCACAGCTTATTTGCTCAGCGACCGTCTTGATCGCATGATGTGTCTTGCCGCACTGTTTGGCGTTACCAGCGTTGTCGGCGGTCTTTACCTTTGTGTCTGGCTCGATTCAGCAGGCGGTGGCGCCATTATGCTGTTCTGTACCCTGCAGTTTCTTGTTGTCCTTGCTGTTGCACCCAAGTATGGACTCTTTGCCCGCTGGTTAAGATTGAGAAACCTCATTCCCCAGCAGGTTATTGAGGATATCCTCACCACCGTTCTGCGATTCGGTAAAAGAACACCCATAGCTGTAATTCGCCAGTATGTTGTCCATGGCAGTAAAAGTATTCAAAAGGCATTGCAGAGAATGGTCCAGGATGGTTTGCTCAGAACGGAAAATGAGGGGTATCATCTTACCGAGAAAGGTGAGAAGGAGGCAAATAAGGTTCTGCGGGCACATCGACTCTGGGAGGCCTATCTGGAGACTATTGGTACGCCTGAAGACCAGCTGCACCCTACTGCTCATCATCTGGAGCATATCAGTGATGGCAATACGGTTGACTACCTTGACGAAAAATTGGGCAATCCTGCACAGGATCCTCACGGCAAATCTATTCCGTAAGCATTGAGCAACTACCGTTATCTTTTATTTCCTGTCAGTTTTCTCTGCTGATTATGGCAAAAGCTGTTCACAATTCCTAACAAAATGATTACCATATCTCCGTATTTGAGTTAATCTTCTCGACATTAAATAAAATCAAATAACTGCAGCAGTACATCTCTTGATATATATCTTTTTCATGGCCAGGAGGATGTTTATGAATAAAATATTCATACTTACCTTACTCGTGCTTGCGTCTTCCTTACAAACGATCAAGTCAGAAGAACTGACTGTCCTTACTGAGAACTTACCTCCATTGAACTATGTGGATAACGGTAAGCTTGTAGGACCTTCTATTGAAATTGTCAAAGAAATACAAAAAAGAGTAGGATCAAACGAGCCAATTCATGTGTACCCATGGGCAAGAGCATATAAAATTGCCCTTGAAAAAGAGAACGTCGCCTTGATTGGAACGACCCATACAAAGCGGAGAGAAAAACTATTCAAATGGGTCGGGCCGCTGGCAATAAAAAGAGATATTTTAGTGGCCAGAAAGGGATCCGGTTTTGCCGTAAGGACTTTGGAAGATGCCAAAAAAGTAAAGCGCATTGGGATACTGAGAGACGATACAAGGGGCAAGTTGTTAGAAAGTGAAGGCTTCACAAATCTGGAGCCCGTTTCAGATGAACAGAAAAATGCTCAAAAACTCGCCATTGGGCGTATAGATTTGTGGGCTTATAAAAAGCCTGGACTGATAACCGTTTGTCGATTGGCAGGCGTCGACCCAAATGAGTTGGAGGAGGTGTTTCATCTGAGACAAATTGAGGTGAGTATTGCCTTCTCTATAAAGACATCAGATGAGATTGTGTCCAAGTGGAATCAGGCGTTTAATGCAATGCTTGCCGATGGTACTGTTCAGCGCATACAAGAAAAATGGAAACATGAGCAATGAAAAAAATATTTTATCAGGCGCTCCTGATTATCCTAACGTCTTGTATCTGCTTGAACAGCACTATTTTATCAGCGGAGCAGAATATTCACATTGCCATGCTGTTATGGCGGGGAGAGACGGCAGCAGAAGCTGGTTTTTTGGCTGGTTTGGAAGAAAAAGGATATACCGTTAAGTATTCAATCTTTGACGCCGATCAAAACCTGAAAAAGCTTGGTTTGCTGTTGGCTGAGATGTCTCGAAACATTGATGACTATGATTACGCCTATACCTTTGGGACAACAGTATCGAGAAGAACCAAGGTTGTAGTAAATCAAAGAATTCCGCAGATATTTAATGTTGTCACAGATCCAGTCGGGGCAGGCATCGTCAGGAGTATGAAAGCTACCGGCGGCAGAATCAGCGGGGTGAGTGATGCCATTCCAATCTCGTTACAGCTAGAGAGCATCGTTGAGGTTATGGAGGTAAATAAGCTTGGCCTCTTTTTCAATCCCCGTGAAAAAAATTCGATGCTCATACGCAGAGATCTTTATGAGCAAGCAAAGAAAAACAACATTGAAGTGACCGATTTTCGATCTCCACCCACAGAGAATGCACTCGAAAAAAATCTACAGCAGTTAGTCAACAACCCGACCCTTGTCGATGTCGTATTCCTGCCATCGGACAGTTTTCTTGTCTCAAAAGCACCCCTTATTGGCAGAAAGCTTCTGGAGGGTGGGATAAAGAGCTTTGGCTCATCCGAAGAGTATATTGCGGGTGGAGTATTAATGGGGATCGTCGTTGATTATTTCAGTCTGGGAAAATCTGCGGCAGCAATTGTCGATAATCATTTAAACGGAAAAGAACTTCAAGACATCCCGGTTGAAATTCCTTCAGATTATCATCTCATGATCAATAATCAGACAAGAAAGCTTTTAGGGATCTCTCTAGCCGAGTCCTTGCAGTCAAAAGCCATCCTTTATGACTAATTTCCAAAGTGCTGTATATCATGATAGTAAATCAATCAATCGAGTTACTTGCAAAACGCTCAATGATATGAAAACTGTTGCCGTGACTAGGAGAAGAAAACATGTCTCAATCTAAAACGGCAGTCAAAAGCGTTAGCAGGCGCATCAGTTTTTCATTTATCAGTGTGGTCACTCTCATTCTGGTTTTCTTTGCCGGTGTTGCCATTTATTCCGATAGTTTAAAAATCAATAAAGCCCTGGAAAAAAGACTGGAAAACGCATTACAGCTTTCACATATCAGCTTACCCACTCCTCTATGGAACCTTGACAACACCATCGTCGATGATTTTATTGAGGCACTTTTCCTGGATGAGGCGATGGTGTATGCAGAGGTATCCTGGGGACAGGAAGTTATTTCTAAAAGAGTCAGTGAGAGAATTCAGGGTAAAGATATTGTCTATCTGAAGAACTCGTCCCAATTCATAGATAAGTCTTCTGATATTCTTTATGAAGGTAATAAGGTTGGAAAAATAATGCTGGTCATGTCTCGTGAGAGTGTCAAGTATCAAGTGGCCGTCAGCGTCATGGGGATCGTTGCTCTAACAGTCTTACTGATTGTGGCAATTGCCACGACCTCTTTTGTTATCACCAGAACATTTATCACCATGCCATTGTTAAAACTCCAAAGTGCAGCATCTTCTATCGCTCAAGGAAACTTAGATACAGCGATCGAGAAAAGCAGTCGTGATGAGATCGGTCTTCTTGCACAGCATCTGGATGATATGCGTGGAGCCATTAAAGATTTGTTCGCACAGGTAAATGTGAGCAAGAAAAGAATCGAAGATTATAGCCGAACCCTGGAGCATAAAGTCGAAATACGCACAAAGGAATTAGCTCAATCAGTCGATGAACTCAGGGCTCTAGGTGAAGTAAGTCAGGTTGTCAGCTCTACCCTTGATCTAGACGTTGTACTGAACAGCATTGTCCGTCAATCAGTGATTCTTTCAGAATCCGATGGAGGAACCATATTCGAGTTCGATGAAGATGAACAAGTGTTTGTCCCTAAGATAAATTATGGATTAAGCCAAGCGTTTGCAGAAGTACTCAATGCAACACGGATAGGTAAAGGGGATAAAACGGCAATAGGTCAGGCGGCTCTTACGCTTTCACCGGTGCAGATTTCCGACCTGAAACAAGCGCCCCAATATCCGCTCACTTTCGTATTAAATGAGGGCTTTCGTTCATTGCTGGCCCTTCCTCTCATTCGCGAGAACCGGTTGGTTGGTGGACTGGTTATACAACGAAAAGAGGCTGGTGAATTCCCCGATAGAGTTGTCAAGCTGTTACAGACTTTTGCATCACAATCGGTACTTTCGATTCATAATGCTAAACTCTATCGAGAGATTGAAGAAAAAAGTTATCAATTAGAAATTGCCGATAAGCATAAGTCTGAATTTCTTGCCAACATGAGCCATGAACTGAGAACGCCACTTAATGCTATCCTCGGCTACACCGAATTAATTGTAGATGAAATCTACGGTGCAGTGCCGGAAGAAATTAAGGAAGTACTTCAAAGACTGGAGAAGAATGGACGTCACCTCTTAAATCTGATCAACGATATACTTGATCTTTCAAAAATAGAAGCAGGGCAGTTTTCATTGTCCCTCGATGAATACTCAATGGGAGGGGTGATTAAAACGGTATTAACTTCGGTTGAAGCGTTAGCTGCCGAAAAAGATCTTACTCTTACAACAGAGGTTCCAGATGATCTACCTGCCGGCCGAGGCGATGAGCAGCGAATTGCTCAAGTGCTGATGAATCTTCTTGGTAACGCAATCAAATTTACTGAAGAAGGAATGATTGGTGTTGATGTACATGAAACCAGCGGCTCGTTTTTGGTTTCTGTCTCCGATACGGGGAAAGGGTTGTCGGTAGCTGACAAGGAGATTATTTTTAAAGAATTTCAGCAAGTTGACGGTTCAAGTACCAGGGAAAAAGGGGGCACGGGACTTGGTCTATCTATCGCCAGGAAAATCGTCGCAATGCATGGAGGACGTATTTGGGTTGAATCCGAATTGGGGCAGGGAGCGATATTCCGCTTTAAGATACCTGTTCGCATAGAATAAAAATAGGAGAATCGAAATGGCCAAAATGGTTTTAGTCGTTGAGGACCAGGATGATAATCGAAAGATTGTAAGAGATCTCCTTACCAATAGTGGTTTTGAAGTTATTGAGGCAATTAATGGTATAAAAGGTGTGCAGTTGGCACGTAGTTGTCATCCTGACCTGATTCTAATGGACATTCAATTACCCGGCATAGATGGGTATGAAGCAACGCGACAGATCAAGAATGATGCCAGCCTTAAACATATTCCGGTAATTGTCGTGACTTCGTATGCTCTTAGTGGTGATGATAAAAAAGCATTTGAAGCAGGTTGTGATGCCTATATTGCCAAACCGTTTAGTCCCAGAGAATTGCTTGTCAAGATTAAAGAATTCCTAGATTAACTGCACCAAGAGAGCGACAATGAGAAAACCGCCTCTAATCCTTGTTGTTGAAGATCATACTGCGAGTCTCGACATCTTGAAGGCACGGTTGAGCGCCAATAATTATGAGGTTATAACCGCGACCGACGGGGTTGAGGGGCTTGATCAGGCGAAGAAACAACTGCCCGATCTCATCTTGCTGGATATAATGATGCCGAAAATGGATGGTTTAGAGGTATGTCGTCGCATCAAACATGATGCTTCACTTCCTTTTATGCCAATTATCCTCATCACAGCCAAAACTGATTCGAAAGATGTAGTCGCCGGTCTTGAAGCTGGCGGCGATGAGTATCTTGCCAAGCCGGTAGACCACAGCTCTTTAGTAGCTCGGGTTAAATCCATGCTGCGCATAAAAGAATTGCACGACATGGTACTCGAGCAATCCAATCAGATGAAGCTTCAATTGAAAACCGCAACCAAGGTGCAATCCCTCTTCTGGCCGAAAATACCCCCGCTTCCTGAACACCTCAATATCTGGGCCTTTTCTGAGCCTGCGTCTTATGTTGGCGGTGACCTCTATGACATAATTCCCCTGCCAGATCAAAGCATATTGGCATATGTTGCAGATATATCAGGAAAAGGTGTGGCCGCAGCGCTTATCATGGCAGCATTATCAACCAAGATACGTACGGAAGCACTTCTCCATGAAAACATCAATGATCTGCTTCAGACCGTCAATACGAGTATGTATCGTCTGACTTCGGATGAGGGATATTTCGCAACGATCGTCTTGATCCGATTTTTTCCACTAAGTGGTGAGATACACTTTATCCGCGCCGGCCATCCCAATCCATTGTGGATTGTCGATGGAAAATCAGAATTGATTTCAACTTTGAAAGGGATTTCCTTAGGAGTCGTTGAACAAGTAAGCTATGAAATACAGAAGGTCAAGCTTATACCTGGCAGTTCTTTTCTTCTCTTTTCAGATGGAGTTATTGAGGCTGAAAATAAGGATCAAGAAATGTTTGGTTACGATAGCTTAACCGAATGTATCACGGGGCTGCCGATACCTCCGTGTGGTGAAAGCCTTGTGAGCGCGGTCAAAAGCTGGCGGGGGAGGGCAGAGGTTAATGATGACCTAACGATTCTGGAAATCTGGCACAACAAGGTGTAGCCTATATCAACAAAGTGTCTTCTATGATACGGTAATTGTCGATGATTCAATCGTACTTGCCCTCGCCTCAGTCTGACTGGCCAGATATCCATTCTTCTGCCTGGTTCATGCAGCGAAATACTCGAATTGGCGTCTCAGCATATGATGACATCTCAAACATTCGTGAGAAGCCATACTCCAAATCTCGATTTGTTACAAAGGCAACCTTAACATCATTAATTCCTGCCGGAAATTTTAATGAATACTGAGCCATTTCTCGTATAACATCTGGAGAAATGGAGGACAAATCGGCTTCCCTGAAATCCCATACCCTGCCCATTCCTTTTTTGTATTCCCTGTCAGATACCGCACTGTCAAATGCGTTGAGAATAACATCTTGCTCAAGGCTGCCCGAGAGCTTGATGCAGGCAAAATTTTTTTCGTTATTAAACGTTAATTCCATTATGTTAATTACACCAAGTTCTCATTGACTTACCAGCTCCCTTTATTTTCCATTGATGCCCAAGGTTCCTGAACAGGAAGTTTCTCTCCTTCTTGGAGAAACTCAATTGAGATCTGGTCGGGGGTACGTATGAAAGCCATGTACCCGTCCCGAGGAGGGCGTAGAATGGTTACTCCATTATCCATGAGCATTTGACAATAATCATAGATGTTTTCAACACTGAACGCCAGGTGGCCAAAATTGCGGCCGACGCTATAATCTGTTTCCTGGCCCCAGTTATAGGTTAATTCGATTTCAGGTTCACCGGGAGCAGTTGCCATGAAAATAAGCGTAAAACGCCCAGCTTCATTCTCTTTTCTTCTTGTCTCAACAAGTCCTAATTTGTTGGTAAAAAAGTCAACTGACTGATCCAGGTTTTTGATTCGTATCATCGTGTGTAAATACTTCATAGATTAGCCTCCTGTATCTAAAAATAGCTGGTAAAAATGATTGCACCGGGTTAATCAAGACATTCGTGCAACTAGCCAGCAGTGAGAATAGTTTTATTGAGGAAGAAGGGTTTGCCAATCACGTATCGATTCCTCTTTCTTGCTCTCTTCTTGCTGCCGATAGCCTATCTTATTGAAACATTTCCGTTCAGCGGCTAATTCGTCCGGAAGACTGAGTTTAACCGTATTGCCGATGGATTCGTCTGCATCTTTAAGATTATGTTGCAGAACCAACGTCACCCGCCTGCCATTTTCATCAGAGAATGACCACTTCCACGCTTTGACGTTTCCAAAACTATCGCCGTCATATTTCGCTTTTGAGCCAAATTTGTCATTATATTTCTTGAGTAATTCTTCAAAAAACTTATAACTTTTATCTGCATATTTGAGCTTGATGCGTACGATGTTTCCAGGCTGTTTGCAGGTACCATACGATATAAAACCTTTATGAAACCCTTCTATATCAGTGACGAGTTCTTCTTTGAGGAAGTTGTCGTACCTGGTGATATCATAGCTTTCGATCGGGGTATTCAGCGTAAATCCACCCATGCTCAAGGGAACGGTTATTTTCTTGCTCGCACTTGCATGTGTCAGCATCGATAATAAAACGAGACAACAAAGTAACGTGCCTAATGTTTTTTTCATAAGTGCCCCTCCTATCAAACAACCTGAATAGTTCTTGTTGTTTTCCTATAAAAGAGAGATTCCCAGGGCATGGAAATCTTTATCTATCTGAAATCCTTTATCCTCAAGAAGAATCCTGTCCCAGGTTAAGAGTTCAGTTGTAAGACAGCTGATGATTTTTAAAAAACTGGATGGAAATTGCTCAACTGCTTTTTGAAATTCGTCCCGGCCTAATCGCAAAGTCTCAGCATTGTCAGGGGCTTGCAGAGTAAAGATTCGCGGCATTTTGCCGAGCAGTGCCAAGCTGCCGATAAATTGCCCGGGTTCATAGGTCCGTATCAATTGGTTGTTGCCGTCTTTGATATAATAAGCCTGCAGTTGGCCCGCTATGATAAAATAGGCATACCCATCGTCCTCACCCTGCACGAACACTTGATCACCGGCAGTAAATTCGATACGCCGGCTAACCATGGCAAGGAGTTTCAAACACTCGTAATCCAATCTACGCAATAAGGGGGTGTGTCTGAGATACTCGAGATCTTCTTGGAATCCGGAACTTTTCTGGGTATTCATGTTAGTGTCCTTTTCCATGGATAAGCTCATGAAGTACGCTCTTTTCTGCCATCAACTTTTTGGGCTCACCCCATTCGATGATTTTACCGTTTTTCATGACGGCAACCTTGTCATAAGAGGACAGCATATCAAGCCGATGGATTACCGAAACAACGGTAATCGAGCCTTTCCAGAATTCTACTAATTTTTGAATGCGGGTCTGAGATTTATTATCAAGAGCAGAAGTCGCCTCATCCATTATCAGGAGATTTGGTTGTTTCAGCAATACGCGTGCAATGGATAATTTTTGCTGTTGACCGCCTGACAAGTTGTCGCCGCTACTGCCAACGTTGAATTCCATGCCAATGGCGGCCACTTCTTCTAGCAGGTCCTCTTCGATCAGCAGATAGACAATACATTGATCCACGCGGTCCTGAACGTTGGGAGAGTCCGTGGTGAGACTGCCATAAAACATATTATTGAGAATCGATTGAGACTGGATGTATTCACTGCCTTTATAGAAGGCAACCGCCCCGGGTGATACATCGGAGCACCAGTCTCGAAATGCCTGCCGACCGTTTAAAATAAGTTTTTCCAAAAGTGGTTGCAGTATAATAATTTTGTGCAGAGCCGGGATGAACCTAAATGACAGCTG
>JABDPQ010000362.1 GCA_013042695.1 Desulfobacterales bacterium
CAGAAGAACAACAAGGAACTTGCCAAGAAACGAGCTATCGCTGTCAAGCAGTTCTTAAATTCAGAATTACCTTCGTTAAAAACCCGAGAAATCGGAGTGAGCTGGTTCGCTGAACCTCAACAGCTTACTATCAAGGGCAAGAAGCTGTCGGTCGATGAAGCAGTCAGTTTCTTTGTTACCAGATAAGTTTAACAATTGGGCCATATTTCATTTTTTTGTGACCAATCAACCTAACAGTCGTCTATTAGAGTAAAGAGTGAAATCTTTTACTGAGATTCCTGATGAAACCCTGGTCACAAAAGTGCTCCAAGGTGAGACCGAGGCATTCGCCTTTATTGTTGATCGCTATAAGGTTCAGATTTACAACCTGATGTACCGATTCAGCGATACATCTGAAGACGCCGCGGACATGACCCAGGAAGTCTTCTGTAAAGCGTTTGAACGGTTGAACCAGTATAAGAAGCGGAAGCGATTTTTTTCCTGGCTCTATACCCTGGCTCTGAATCATGCCAGGGATTGGACCAAAAAGAAAAATAGTCGCCAACGCAATTTAGCCCGATTTGCGGTGGCGACTGAGAAATATGAAGCGGAATCAGCACATTTCCTTCTGGAGGTAAATCAAGAGACAGACAGTCTCTCCGCAGCGCTGGCAACATTGCCGGATGATCGCCGGGAGATGGTGCTGCTGAGATACCGGCATGAACGATCAATCAAAGAACTGGCTGAAATATTTGACCTCTCGGAGAGCGCGGTCAAAATGCGGTTACATCGGGCGCTTGGGGATCTCCGCAGCCAGCTGAAGAAAACAGATTATGGATAACCAAAACATTACGGAAACAGAGCTCATAGAGAGGCTGAAATCATTACCCCTCAAGGATGTCCCGCCCGATTTGACCAGTCGGGTGATGGCCCGCATTTCCCAACCCCCAACACCATTATTGCATTCCATCTGGAACTATATCAGCCAGACACAAACCATATCGTTTCGACCAATCTACGCCTTCTCTGTTCTACTGCTTATTTGTGGCGCATTTTTAATTGGAAGATTTTCTCAGCCTGTCGAGCAGCAGATAGCAACGATACCTCCGGTCTCCACTGAACTGCAACCGGCAATGATTGAAGTTCCCCAGTCCGCATATCTGGTAGGCAGGGGACTGCTGCAGACTGATGGAAGCCATGAACAGGCCCTCGCCTTCCTGAAGCGTGCCTCTATGCTTGAACCTGACAATCCGGAATTTGCCTATTGGGAAGGTGTCGGATACTGGGCGAATGGCAATCTCGAGCAGGAACGCCAGAGTTATTTGAGAGGTCTTGAGATCAACCCTGATAGTCTGCCACTGCTCATCAACCTGGGCCATAATTATCTTAGCAGCAAGAATTACCAGGATGCACTGCCCATTTATCAAAGGGCACTGACAATAGCACCAGAAGAACCCGATGCGCTCTATAACACGGGGCTCATCTACCGTGTTCTGGGAATGATTGATGAGGAGATCAATGCTTGGCGAATGTTTTTACAAAATAATAGATCAGGGACAAAAGCGTTTAGAGCTCTGCAACGTTTGAATGCCTACAACGATTTTTCCTTCCGAGCATATGACATAGGGTTGAGAGAAGTTATTGTGAATCAGCAGACATTACTGGATGATTCCTTGCCAGAACAATTCAGATTGAATGAAATTGAATCTATATCGTCCATGCTTGCAGAGAACCGCTACCTGGATTTAGAGGTTGTGACTTTTGTGGAAAACGATCTTGAAGCCGCGCAAAGAAGAGCATTCGAAATTAAGCGTCTAATTAAAAACACGGGCAAAGACGTATCTGATCGGGTGAAATTGAGTTGGTTTGATATACCGGAACGAATTGAATCAACCAATGGTGAATCCGAAGGCATTCTCTCTGAAAGTATTCTTTTATTTAGTCATGTACCGGTAAATTTTAATAAGGAGACATCAATATGAAATTATGTAAACTAATCATTGCCACCTTTTTTTTCTGCTTATTGATATCGGCTGTATCTCCTGTTTTCGCAGATGATACTGGCGATGGAGGCGATACGAAAATTAATGCTAATGGCCTTGAAGACCTAGACGACCCAGAAGATCCAGAAGACCCAGAAGACCCTGAAGATCCAGAAGACCCTGAAG
>JABDPQ010000368.1 GCA_013042695.1 Desulfobacterales bacterium
CGTGGAGACCATGCGGGACATTACCGCAATAGAGTTTTTACGTAAAAAGATTGAAGGGCAGTGTTCAATTTCAGACATTATCACCAAGAATAAAGAAATCAGAAAAATTCTCGACATCCTGCCAGACATAGCAAAAAGCAATAGCACCGTTCTGATTGAGGGTCCGAGTGGCACGGGAAAGGAGCTGTTCGCGAAAGCGATACATGATCTGAGCGGACGATCCGGCAGGTTTGTGGCTTTAAACTGTACAGCCTTGCCTGACACCTTGTTGGAATCAGAACTTTTCGGTTATAAAAAAGGTGCATTTACCGAGGCAAAACGTGATAAACTAGGCCGCTTTTCTCTTGCTGAAGGAGGCACCTTCCTGCTTGACGAAATAGGTGATATTTCCAGTGCCCTGCAAATGAAATTATTGCGGGTGTTGGAAAAGATGGAGTACGAGCCTCTCGGTTCCATGGAAACAGTCAAAGCGAATGTTCGCATCATTGCAGCGACGAATAAAGAACTTGCCGACCTGGTTGACCAGAAAAAATTCCGGGAAGATCTGTTCTTTCGCCTCAATGTGGTAAAGATTTACCTGCCACCCTTGTCCAGCCGCCGTGAGGACATCTCGCTTCTGGTGGATACTTTTATTAACAAATTCAATATAATAAAAGAGAGGTATATTGAAGGTGTATCCCGGGAAGTTCTCGATGTCTTAATGAACTATGATTTTCCTGGCAATGTGAGGGAACTGGAAAATTTCATAGAATATGCCTTCATTCTCTGCCATGGGAATACAATCGAGTTGGATCACCTCCCCGAAGAAGTGAAAAATTCACATCAGAGTAAAGAAACGCAAGATGAAGGTCCGGCAACCAAACCGCTTGCCGCCTCTGAGGAAAATACCATCAGAACAGCGCTGGACACGCACGGTTGGAATAAAGCTGCCACTGCTGCGTACCTGTCAATCAATCCGAGTACTTTATGGCGCAAGATGAACAAATACAACATCACGAAGGGATAGTCGCTCTCAACAGCACCTGTCCCGGCCTCCTTAAGCTGTAAGCCATCGCTCGACACAGCGGCCCGCAATCATGATAAAATCATCTATCATTTTTGGCCGTAAAACGACCCTGAATAATAATTTATCACTCAATAAATGAGTTTCGGGAAAATTTTCCTGGTGAATATCCTATTTCGCCTTCTCACGTCGAAGACGTAGCCAATCAGAGCGTAAATGGAACCACAAAGCAAACCGTTCAACAGGTGAATCGAGGCAAGCTGTAGAGCGGTCACTCCAGCACTGGGCTCGATAAGTCCCGTGCTCATCACACAGGCATATCCGGGCCAGCCATGGATAAGATGGATTGAGAGTCCTATCAAGCCGAGAAATTTGCCGATTACCGGAACACTGGTGAAATGAACCAGCGCATGGCCCAGAGGAGCGATAACCAATCCGATTGCGATGCCGCAGATCGTATTCTTATAGGCGAATCTAATCTGCTTGCACAATTCAAAACAACTTAAAGGGATCAGGGCTAAGAGGACTAGGTAGTGACTCATGGCGCTCCTCCTTTAGTTGTTATCTTCTCCCCACTCCTTTACAGTAACTGAAGCATGTACTATGCCCACTGGCATATACTGTTTGATATTTATTAAGTTCAATAATTCAAGAAATTTAAGTTGATTAAAACTACTCAGGGATGGATGACTGCACAGTGGCGCAGCAGTAGATCGTGCAGATTTGCAATTAGCTCATGCTCACATTCAGTTGTTCGATACCTGACAGCTATGACTGAGTTCGGCTTTCAGAGCAAATTTCTGAATTGGTGAGAGAGGCTTGGATGAGCTGCGCCACCGCTCAACTATAAGATTGGCGGGAAGACATTTACGGGGCTGTTATTTCTAGGTCGCGGAATGCAACGATGTCCCCAGCACGGAGATATTTTCTTCATCTTTGGCCATTTTTCTATCAACCGCATAGCCGATAAGACCATAGATATAGGCAAACAGAAAACCATTAAAAATATTGATCATGACAAGCTCGGCAGCAGTAATCGCGGTATTCGGCTCAATCGTTCCACTCCACAGCAGGCTGATATAGCCGATTGAACCATGGGTCAGATTGACAAGAACGCCGACCAGCCCCAAAAGTTTTCCCACTAATGGTATGTAGGTCATCTGAATTAACCCAAAACTCACAGGTGCAACTACCATCCCAAAGGCGATGCCATTCCACATGAACCTTTTTTTTATGTGCCTGTTTTTCGTCAGGTAGTGGCAGGATAGAGGTAGTATTGCCAGAAATATCAACCATTGACTCATGACGGGCCTCTCATCTTTTCTGATTTGCGGCATAAGCCAGTACTGTTGTAATAAATACTGCACGATGTATTCCGCACCGAAGGTTTTTTGATTTAAAGTATAATATCGATACTTTGATTCCGATAAGGCGATGAGCTCAAGGAGCGGATGTAGTGCATTATTGCAGTACGAAAAAAGAGCGGCTTCTGCCGTGCGTCTAGGGGATAAATCCACGGGAAGAGAGGCTGAGAGGATGGGTTGGCGTCTTAATTTTTTTAATAAAATATTAATTACAGTTAGTTAGGTTAAAGCACCCATAGTGCTGGCGCGTGCTGTCCGGGATCAAAAAGTGGTGATGGGGGTCCGGGACAGTTTCATCTTCATCTCATTTTCCCCGCCCACCCGTGTAGGAACCCAATTGCATCTTCGCAATCAATTAATTTCATTATATAAAGTAAATATCCCTTGGGATATTTGTCAGCCGATTGCATAAATGCAATTTTGATCGTGCAGAATCGCACGCGGACTCGACTCTCGGTTCATGAGCAATCTATAACGCCGTCATTTTCAACTGAGAATCTGTCGCCGGCAATGGGGTAGTGCGAAAATGGTCGGTGCGCAAATAGCTGGCCGCAGAATTGAATAAATTATTGCCTGCATCCCCTGAATAGTTTTGCTGGAATGTTAGCTGCCATGTTCAACATACCCGGTGAACATGGCTTTAAAGCGGGCAAACGGAGTGTGTCCCAAGGTGGAAAGATAACAATGCACAACAAGATAGGAGGTAAAAAAGAAGAACAACAGAACGTGAATGGTGTCGAGCAGCTTGATGCCCCCTAAGAGGTTTATATATTCTTCATATTTCTTGATCTGCCAGAGAAAGAGCCCCGTCATCATTTGAGCAGGAAGTAGAACAAACATGATGACCAGATAGGCGAGCTGCTGTAGGG
>JABDPQ010000266.1 GCA_013042695.1 Desulfobacterales bacterium
GGCTGTAACTGATCCTCCAGGAGAATTGATATAAAAGGTGATATCTTTATCGGGATCGTCTGCTTCGAGGAATAATAATTGGGCAATGATAACATTCGATACATCATCGCTGACGGCTGACCCGAGGAAAATTATCCGCTCTTTAAGCAGCCTCGAATAAATATCATACGCTCTTTCGCCTCGCGGACTTTGTTCAACTACCATTGGTATAAGATTCATTTCGGTTCCCCTGAAAAGAGTCGACTGCAATAGGCCCACGCCCAATGCAGTCGAAGTGGTTTATTCTTAAATTAAAACTGATATGGAAATAATCAACAGACTAACGCTATTTTTCTAGTAATTTAAATGACTGACCGGCTACTCCTGGATCTGGTCATCACTTTTTACAGACGGATCTGAATCCTCTGTATTATCTTTTTCTGCAGGGGTCTGAACAACGTCTTTATCTTCACCCGTTGGCTCGACAAATGAAGCATGTTCCTTAAGAAAGTTAATTATTTTCTCATTTAGAACTTCATTCATCAATGGAAGAAGGTCATCACGGTTTTGAAAAAATTCCTTAACTTTAGCAACCGACATGTTGTATTGATCGCCTATTCGCTTGAAGGCCCGATCCAGATCTTCATCATTGACCTTGATCTCTTCTGATTCGGCAATTTTTTTGAGAACAAAATCTCCGGTTACACGTTGAATGGCTACGCTTCGGTTACTTTTCACCAACTCTTCACGACTCAGACCAGCTGCCTCCAAATTCATACCGTTTTTTTCAAGCTGCTGTTCGGTCTGTTTTATCATCTCCTCTACTTCAAACATAACCAATCGCTCGGGAACATCAAACTGATGATGTTCCAACAGTTTCTGCATGATTCGATCGGTCAGCTCACCTTCCACTGCCGAGTCTTTGTCTTTCTGAAGTCTTTCGCGAATGGTGTTCTTCAGATCATCAAGTGTCTTGAACTTTTCATTGACATCTTGAGCGAATTCATCGTCAAGCTCCGCCAGTACTCGCTCTTTAACGTCCTTTATACTTACCTTGAACTCAACTTTCTTGCCGGCAAGTATGGGGTTTGGGTGTTTTTCAGGAAACTCTACCTCGTGGGTTGCATTTTCTTCTTTGTTCATGCCGATGAGTTTTGCCTCAAATTCCTGTCCCATTCTTCCCGAACCGACATCGATGGTGTAATCTTCATTCTTAACTTGTTTCATCGGATGTCCATTATGAAACCCCTGGTAATCAACGACAACAACATCATCCATAGCAATTGGGCGATCATCGACCGTTTTTAAAGCAGCCATTTGACGCTGCATGCTCGATAATTCTAGCTCTATAGCAGCTTCATCTACGGTTGTATCTGGTTTCTCTATCTCAAGACCTTTATAATCACCAAGCTCAAATTCTGGGCGAACATCAACCTGAGCAATATAACTAAATGTGTTGTCATCGTTGAAAGAAGGTTCAGAAATTTCAGGATGAACAACCGGGTCAAAATCCTGCTTTTCGATGATATCAAAGTAGGTGTCTTGAACTAATTTTTCTCCGACTTCTGCTTCTACCTGAGGTTTATAGCTTTTAACAATGACAGAGCGAGGTACCTTCCCTCTTCTGAAGCCCTTCATTTTTGATTCTTTCTGGAGCTTGTTGTAGGCTTCTTCAAGCTTTGTCTTTACCTGATCGGCTGGGAGTGTGATGGTTACTTTTCTTGTAAGTGAGCTTAATTCTTCTACCTTTACATCCATTTGGCATCATCCTTTTTTTAGTGAACTAACTGTCTTTTGAAAATATTCTTTGTCTGATTGGTTATCTTTGATTTTTCAATGAAATATCAGATCAGTCTTTAAATTCATATGGTGCGAGAGGAGGGACTCGAACCCACACATCATTAGATACTGGTTCCTAAGACCAGCGCGTCTACCAATTCCGCCACTCTCGCAATCATTGGATACTTCTTCTGATCATGTAAAACGAAAAGCTTGAATCAGTTGTCTTAAGTCCACGACTAGTAGTTACTGCACGTCAGAACGTCAAGCATTGCGTTATGGAAAACCGACGATTTTAAAAAAACATGATAAAATACCATTAAAAGTCAAGGCTGGCTATCTTTTTTAGCGATTCTTTTTTGTTTTCTTGCCTTGTAAAAGTGAGGGATAATGGCTATTTTGGGCTCTGTGCGACAGGCACTTGATTTTGGTGAAACCGACAAATGCAAACAACTATAAACGAGGCTAAAATGTATTCACTTCTGAGATATCTTGCAGGAGCGGTTAGTCTACTTCTGTTCATACCTTCAATTTCCATCGCATCAACACAAGACAGTTCCAGTGGGTTGATCTTTGAGAAAACCAAGGGCTGGCAGCTTCCTTACAAACCGATCGATGTTGTTCAGTCTGTTGACGGCCAATTTATTTTTGTACTCACAGAAAATAATCGCGTTCTCATTTATGAGCCCAACGGAAATCTCAAAGGAAGCATTCCGGTAGAAAATGGAATCACCGCAATTGAGACCGATGCCCGAGGAGAAAATATTTATCTTATAGACCAGGAAAAAAATAACTTCTCATCAATATCGATTGATTTTGTTGTAGATATCAATACGGATGGCTCACCCTTCCAGGGTAAACCAAATGCACCTGTAACCATTGCGGTCTTTACCGATTTCGAATGACCTTATTGCGGCAAACTTGTGCCGCTTCTCGAACAGGTGTTCGAGCAGAATAAAGATACAGTAAGAATTGTCTTCAAAAATATGCCGCTGCGTTTTCACAAAATGGCAGAACCAGCAGCACGTGCTGCGCTTGCCGCCGGTGAACAAGGTAAATTCTGGGAATTTCATGACGATCTATTTGCTGCTGAAAAACTCACCGAGGAGGTAATTACTGCAACTGCAGTCAAACTTGGTCTGGATATGGAAAAATTTGCCAGAGATCTCAATTCTCCAGCAATAAAACAGCAGATCAAGCAAGACCTTCGTGATGCTCAAAAAGCAGGCGTAACTGGAACACCCACTATTTTTATCAATGGCAAAAAACTGAAAAATCGGTCAATGCAGGGATTCCAAACAATGATTGCGGATGAATTAAAAAAGCCCAACCAAAGTTAAATGCATGCATCATCAAAATGAGAGCCGTGAGCTACATTTTTCAAGCAATGAACTGGCAGGAACCTTATACGGAGATCTAAATAAAAATATACAGGTGCTTGAAAATGGTACGGGTGCACAAATACACGTACGCGGCAGCGATCTGAAAATTAGTGGTCCCAAATATGATGTTCAGCTGGTAAGTAATCTCTTAGAGCAGCTCTATGATTTGATTAGCACTGGATATCCTGTATACTCCTCAGATTTTGCTTTTGGATTAAAAATACTTCAATCGAGTCCTCAGGCTAAATTAAATAAAATTTTTCTCGACAAGGTATACGTAACAACAAGAAACCGAATAATTTCGCCTAAAACACCAAATCAGAAAGTCTATATAGATGCAATAAGGAACAATGATATCGTTTTTGGCATCGGGCCCGCTGGTACTGGCAAGACCTATCTTGCTGTTGCAATGGCTGTATCTGCGCTGTCGAATAATCAGGTTAGATCAATTATTCTTACAAGACCAGCTGTAGAAGCTGGTGAAAAGCTCGGTTTTCTTCCTGGAGATCTTGCCCAAAAAGTTGATCCATATCTACGCCCACTCAATGATGCGCTCATGGACATGCTGGGTCCTGAAAAAAGCTATGATCTCATCGACCAGGGAATTATCGAGATAGCTCCACTCGCTTTTATGCGTGGTCGAACGCTGAGTAATGCTTTTATAATTCTTGATGAAGCACAAAATACCACTCGAGAGCAGATGAAAATGTTCTTAACCCGGATTGGGTTCGACTCCCAGGCTGTAATCACCGGTGATACCACCCAGGTTGATTTGCCCGGACATCAGAAATCTGGTCTGCTCCATGCAGAAGGTATGCTTCAGAATATTAAAGGCATCGGGTTTTCTAATTTTAGTAAGGCAGACGTCGTCAGGCACCCTCTTGTTCAAAAAATCATCCATGCCTATGAAATGGATGGAGAAGCAAACAATAACGAATAAGACAATGATCACCCCGATACCAAGATATACAGCCGTGCCGTTGCTATGCCCGTTACTGTAATCGATCGTTCTCTGCATGGTTCGCTTCTCACAGACACGGTTAAGGACATAGCCTCGACACTGCTGACAAAATGTGATCTCACTGATTATAACCTTACAATAGTTCTCACCGATGATATTGAAATAAAATCATTAAATAGGCGCTATCGGAGCCAGCACAAACCAACTAATGTACTCAGTTTTCCTTTATCTGAGAATATTGGTCTTCTTGATGAAGGCCTGAGCTTCAAAGAACTTGGTGATATTGTCATATCGCTTGACACTGCGAGAAAAGAAGCGTTCTTTAATAATCAGACGGTTATCTACAAACTTTCGTTGTTGATGACTCATGGTCTGCTGCATATCCTCGGTTATGATCATGAAGCATCTGACAGTGAAGCTGAGAGGATGAGCAAAGAAGAAACTCGATTGTTACATGAACTCAATCTATGTAGGAGGCAAAAAATGACCAGTCTTGCCATCAATGTTGATCACATTGCTACCATTAGACAAGCAAGAGGAATCGCCGAACCTGATCCTGTTGCAGCTGCTGCTATTTGCGAACTTGCCGGTGCTGAAGGAATTGTCGTACATCTTCGTGAGGACCGTCGCCATATACAGGATAGAGATGTCCGCCTACTTAAAGAGACAGTCAAGACCAGGCTCAATCTTGAAATGGGAGCAGCAGAGGAAATTGTCTTGTTTGCTCTTGAAATTAAACCGGATATGGTGACGCTGGTTCCGGAAAAAAGAGAAGAACTGACGACTGAAGGTGGCCTTGACGTTATATCCCAAAAATCAAAGCTCGCGAAAACCATAGAACGAATGGAGCACGTCAATATCCCTGTTTCCCTGTTCATTGATCCAGATATTGATCAGGTTAAAGCCTCGCTTGATATAGGTGCAACTTACGTGGAAATACACACTGGTTGTTATGCCGATGCAACCAATGAGGACCAACAGCATAATGAGTTTAAACTTATCCAATCAACTGCCGCTGAAGCACACCAAGTAGGCCTTCGGGTAAATGCAGGACATGGACTTAACTATCTTAATACGGGACCAATTGCTGCCATTGGAACCATAGAAGAGCTTTCAATTGGCCATGCAATTATCAGTCGAGCGGTTTTTAGTGGCCTTGAACAAGCGGTACTGGATATGCGTTCAATTGTAAAAAACAGCGTACTGTTATAAATGCCGCAACCTTCATTTTCACCGCGTCTCACTGCCTTGTTTGTTAATTGACAACAACTGTCAGGCTATGGTAAAGACAGTCAACCTGCCTCGGTGGTGGAATTGGTAGACACCAGGGACTTAAAATCCCTTGGGCCTTGAGCCCGTGCGAGTTCGAGTCTCGCCCGAGGCACCAGAAATTAATTACTACCTAATTTTTTGTTGTTCTCTATATAACTATCAATGATGCTCGTGTGACGAAGTTCTCATTCTCATTTCCACAAGGTAGCGTCCAGAGTAATTGCCTTTTACCTCCTACTCAATTTTATTAAAATTATATCAGCTTGATTTGCTTTTTTACGTATCCACATAAACATATATATAACCGATTTTAATATAAATATTGCACTCACTGTTAAGTTGCAATCAGCTGCGATTATTTCTTGTCAATGATGGTTATCATTCAAAGGATTTCTTATCTTGACCTGCAGGCGAATTATAGATAGCACCATAAGTCCAAACTACTTGACATGCTGCGTCACTCACGTGCGGTGATCTGTTCACAGCACTCCCAGGCTGCTCCGCTGGCCTCCTCATTCGTTCCTTGCCTGGCCAAGCGCCTCAAGCTTAAGACGTCATTCATAATCACTTTTAGGCATGGAGGAAAAATCAATCACAAATTTTCCCATTGTTTCTATCCAGGCAGTATATTGCGAACTTTGCTGAGACCATGCAACCATGCACGTCTGCAAGTATAAATAATATAGATCCTGATTGGTGAGCAATGAGTGATAATTTTCAACTTTGTCAAATACAGGCGAGAAACTATTTAGAACTCTAAAAGGCATTTCCTGCATTAAGAGATTAGCGAGATAGCTCTCCATCGTTTTTCCTAAAGCAAAGTCTGCAGAGATATCGTTGAGTACGCCTTCAAGGGTAAAAAACGCTTTGCGAAAGAGAATGAGATC
>JABDPQ010000383.1 GCA_013042695.1 Desulfobacterales bacterium
GGCATACGCGTGAGTGAGGAAGAAGAGCTTGAGGGCTGTGATATCTCCGAATGTGGCCTGGATGCCTATCCTGAATTCACCAAAGACTGATACAAGGAGTAGAGGATGAAAAAGATAGAAGTGATAATCAAGCCCTTCAAGCTTGAGGATGTAAAAGAGGCGTTGACCGAGCTTGGCGTCACCGGTATGACCATCTCAGAAGTGAAGGGGTATGGCCGACAGAAGGGCCATACCGAGGTCTATCGGGGAGCTGAGTACCGTGTTGAATTCAACCCGAAAACGAAGATTGAGTTGGTCATTGATTCTGATCTGGTTGAAAAGGCCATTGAGTCGATTCGGCAGGCAGCCAACACCGGCAAGATCGGTGATGGCAAGATCTTTGTTTTGCCCGTTGATAACGTGATGAGAATCAGAACAGGAGAACAGGGTAAGGAGGCCATTTAACATTGCTATGAGGTAAAATCAAGCATCCTCCAAACCGATTGACCCCATGTGCTTTTATGTTGGAGAAAAGCACATGGGGTTTTTAGTTGGCAGGTGTGATCGTTTTTACCTTAGCAATGTTTCCTTGCCTATCTTCTTTTTGGTGCTGCAGACGAATGAGCGTCGAATGAAGCAATCGTTTATTGGTGCGGTTATGCAGGATGAGCAGCATACAAATACTAGTAGTGTTGGACGTAATAATCGTACTTTTTAATATATATGTCCGACAGCGTTAAAAATGCAGTAACGATGAGGGGACCATAGATAATTCCAAGAATACCAAAAACACTCAAGCCTCCAATAATTGACAAGAACACGAGCAGTGTATGCATCTTTACCTGGTCGCCAACAAGTTTCGGTTTAAGCAGATATTCCACAGAAAAAGAGAGTACCAGATAGAAAAAGAAAACAAAGATGCCCATTGCGAGTTGATTGCTCAATGCCAGGTAGAGAGCAACCGGTACCATAACCAGGCCGATGCCAAATATAGGTAAAAAGGCCAGAATTGCCATAATACAGCCCCACAGGATAGGCGAGTCGAGACCTAAAATAGAAAAAAGAATCCCACCAATTATACCTTGCAGCAATCCGCAAATGCCGTTTCCTTTGAGTATTGCATTGGCAATTTCTTCAAATTTTTTAATAAGCAGTCGATCCTCGTCATCTGGCAGGGGTGATAGTCGAATGACAAAATAAATCAACTTTGGCTGGTCAATGAGGAGAAAGAAAATGACCAGTATCATCATGATAAAAAGGAAAAAGAATTGAGCGATATTTGCAGCCCATGAACTTGCTTGGTTGTAGAGCATTAAACCGCCCATTTTGACAAGATACGACAAAGAATCAGATATTTGGGAGACTTGGAAATTAAAACCAACCTCCTGAAGATACTCTTGAACCTCGGCCACAAATGGACTTTCCTGAATAAAAACTTGTAATTTTAACCATATTCTACTGTCACGACCCCATTGGTAAACCCCTAAAGCTTCATTGGACAATGCTCCAACGAAAAATACCAGCGGCACAAAAACTATGGCGATGATCAGTAGACAGGTAAGTACCGAGGCGGCAGTATTTGGTAATCGTCTGTTCGTCAGAAAGAGAAAAATGGGTCTAAAAAGACTCGAGAGCAGGAATGACAATACGAGAATGGACCAAAACGGATATAAAATACGGCCAAGGAAAAAGATCGAGATCAGAAAAACAATCAGAAAATATCTAACGCCCATGGGACTTGGTCCACCTGAGGGATAGTTTGAGGGCGCAGGAGGGTGGCTATTCATCTCCATTGACGTTTTTCCATTGCATAAAGGTCATGATAATATTTGCATTTAACGAGATTGCTGAGTTATCTTGCTGTGCTCATGCAGAATAACGCAGGTCGTATTTTGGATTGAGTATATAACGAACGACACAGATTTTAAAGAAAATAGATCTTCATGGGGGAATGTATCATGCGGGGAGACCTTGAGATTTCAGTTGAGAAGGCAGGTAGTCTCAAAGAAAAACCCTCGATTGAAAACCTCGGCTTTGGTAGACACTTTACAGATCATATGTTTATCATGGACTGGAGTCGTGACCATGGGTGGCATAGTGCCCGAATTCGCCCATATCAACACTTTCAAATGGACCCTGCATCTACGGTACTGCACTACGGACAAGCAGTTTATGAGGGACTAAAAGCCTACAAGGGAACTGATAGTCAAATTTATTTATTTAGGCCCAGAGATAACTTCGAACGTATGAATAAGGGCGCAGTACGCATGAGTATGCCCCGCGTACCCATAGATAGTTTGTTGAAGGCTATTAAAGCACTTGTTTATCTCGATCGGGACTGGATTCCTGAAGGCGATGGAGCGACACTCTATCTTCGTCCGACAATGATTGGAACAGATCCCTTTCTGGGACTAAAGCCTTCAGATACCTATTCGTTCTATATAATAATGAGTCCGGTTGGTAGCTACTATGCTGAAGGGTTCAGGCCCACAAAGATTTTTGTCAGCAATGACTATGTCAGGGCGGTGAAAGGCGGGGTTGGGGATGTCAAGACCGCTGGGAATTATGCTGCTTCAATG
>JABDPQ010000269.1 GCA_013042695.1 Desulfobacterales bacterium
ACCTTATATCATCCAGATCTGGCTGTGTCAACGCGGTTATCAGCATACGGATCGGAATGAATCTTTCAATTGTCCCTTAAAGTGATTCACCGTCCTGCAGGATGTTTAACTGGAACATTTCCTCAGATGCTTTGCACCTGACTATACAATTCCTACAAATACGCTTCTCTGGTGGTATTTGTGCAAATTCGCCAATTAAAGTAATTCCTGTATAAAGATGTTTGGGATATAGTCTATTAACTATATCATGATTATCACCCATACCTACTATAGCACCCTTACCAATTTTTATAAGTTTGTCAGCTATAACAAGATCAACAGTGGCGTTTTCCTCGATAACCGAATCTCTGGAAATGATAGAGTCCCTAACGACAGCTCCTTTGCCTACCTTAACACCCGGGGAGAGTATAGAGTTAATAACAGTGCCTTCGATCTGGCAGCCGGCAGAAATCAATGAATTGCTCACCTTTGCAGTACTGAGATAGCGCCCTGCCGGCCGATCAGCCCGTCGCCCTTGGGCTTCCACATTGCTTCTGATCTGCCATCTTTCGGGAGAAATACCACTTTCCGGCTTTAATAGATCCATATTTGCTTCCCAGTATGCCTGGATTGTACCGACATCTCGCCAGTACCCATAAAATGGATAGGCAAAAACGTTATCGTTTTCAATTGCCCAGGGAAGAATATGCATGCCGAAATCTATCTCGGCCTTATCACGTGCCAATGACCTTAAAAGGTAGCTGCGATCAAAGATATAAATTCCCATTGAAGCAAGATTTGTTCGGGGTACCTGTGGCTTTTCTTCCCAATCGACGATGCGGTTATCGGTATTGACGATTCCAGCACCAAACTGGTGTATCTGTTCTTTTGGCACCACCATCATGCCAACGGTGATATCAGCTTTTTTGGAGCGATGATATTCCAACATCACCGCAAAATCCATGTGATAAATATGATCTCCAGACAAAATTACAACTTCATCTGTTGGGTTTGATTCAATAAAATCAATATTTCTCCTAATCGCGTCAGCAGTACCCTGATACCAATCAGAATCATTTGAACCCGTACGTGGAGGAAGAATCTTCACGCCACGACTGCGACCGCTAAAATCCCACGATTCACCGGTGCCAATGTGGTTCATAAGAGAAAGCGGTTTATACTGGGTAAGTACTCCGACCCTGGTAAGCCCAGAATTCATGACATTGCTGAGACTGAAATCGATAATTCGGTAAATACCTCCAAAGCTAACCGCCGGCTTTGCACGAGTTTCAACAAGCAAGTTCAGGCGGCTGCCAACCCCGCCGGCGAGAAGCAGTACGAGGGCGTCTTCATGTCTTCTCATCTCAACACCCTCCCCGATTCTACTTCCTTTGGCCATTTCTCAGGCTTTAGCGATGGAGAAATGGTAACGCCCTGACCTAGTTTGGTGCCATCGGGAACCTCATTGGCCCAGCCAACAATAGCAATTTGCTTGCTTGTTGCGCCAAGTTCACAACCAATTTCTATGTTGTTTCCGTAGGTTGAGTTGACATCAGATATCGTCTTTCTGATCAAACAATCATTTCCTATAATATTTTTAAAAAAAATAACCGAATCCTCAACAACGCTGCCATAACCGACCTGGACGCCGGGGAAAAGGATGGAATTCTTTACCGTTCCCTCAACCACACACCCATTATAGATCTGACTGTTGACAACTTGAGCATCTTTGCCAATCAAAGCTGGCTGATGATCTCTGACGCCACGGTGTTCAAGATTTGTTCTGACCCCCCACTGTTCCATATCAATTAACGGATAATCACCGAGCAGATCCATATTTGCCTGCCAATATTCCTGAACTGTTCGAGTGTATCCCCAATAACCATTGAACTTATAACCATAAATCTTTCGTCCCTGGGACATGAGCATGGGAATAATATCGCGTCCAAATTCAAAAGAATCAGATGATTGGTTTTCTTCGAGTACCTGATATAATACCTCAGGCTTAAAACACAGGACCGTCAAAGAAGACCACTCACCTTCAGGGTTTTCTCCCTTTTCTTGATAACTGGTAACCTTGCCGCCGCGATCACCATCCTCATCATCAATCCCTGCCATGCCAAATCGAGAGCCTGTTCCTGGGGTAATTTTCTTACAGACGATGGTGAGATCGGCATCTTTTTCATAGTGGTAGGCGATTACCTCACTATAATCCATCTGATAAATATGATCCCCGGACAGTATGAGTACCTCCTCGGGATTGCTATATTTGACGAAGTCAAGGTTTTTGTATACGGCATCAGCTGAACCGCGATACCAATCATTTTGATCTGCATCAATAAACGGAGGTAATATTGAAACCCCGCGATACCTGCCGATCATATCCCATGCGGCGCCATTGCCGATATGGTTTATCAAGGAATAACTTCGATATTGACTCAGAATGGCAACCTGCTCAATGCCGGAATTCATCAAATTTGACAATGAAAAGTCAATTACCCTGGCAAAGCCGCCGAAAGGTACCGCTGCCTTCGGCCGGTAGTAGGTTAGAACATTGAGTTCGTCTGCTCTTCCTCCGGCCAAAATCATTGCGAGTGTGGTCGGTTTCAGCATTGAACAATCCCCCTTATGTCCGGGCCGATCAAGATACTCAGATGTCGACTTAGGCTATCTAATAGCGGCATCCGGCATGAATCTTTTGAAATGAGATTATTTCATGTGACGCATGGTCAGGCGCTTTAAGGTCTGAGTATTTATTTCATACTCAGTAAGCTCCAGATCTTTTAATAATATTTCTGCGCGCGCAGCCCCTTTGTGACCGCCTGCTGGTCCCAGATGGCCAAACACCCGAGAGGCTAATTTCCCGGCACTTTTTCGATAACCGTCGCAGCGAAAAATGACAATGAGTTTCTCGTTATGGATGCCAGACACAAGCACCCAATCGATATCAGCAACATGGTTGAGAAAGTCTGCAATGATTACCAGAACGTCAGGGCTGCGGACTCTGCCGATATGTGAGTAGTAACGACCTTTTGAATATTGGAGCTCCGTAAGTGCTATACTGAAATACTTTAGCTCAGTACGACGCAAATCGGTGAGCTCGAATTTCCTCACCAGGTTGCGATTAGCAATGTCAAAAAGATAGCGAAAAGAGATGCCATCTGCAAGCCGCGAATCTTTCTCAAAGTCCTGAGTATCAACCTTAATACCGTAAAATAAGGCTGTTGCCAGAGCAACAGAGGGTTTTAAACCGGCGGCTCGTAAATACTCAACCATCATGGATGAAGCAGCACCATAATTTGGCCTGATATCCACATATCTGGCATACCATTCACGATTTACCGGATGGTGATCGATGATGACATCAAATGATATATTCTCAAATTCCTTTAAGTGGTCGGGCTGAGAATCAACCATTACTTTTTTTGAAAAATCATCAAGTTTTACGAGATTAAGCTTTTCAAGAGGTATTCGTAAACGCTCGACCATCTCAACATTGTTAAGACGGCTGATTTCATTTGGATGGGCTATGGTAACATATTTTACACGATACCTGAGTAGACGCTTAATCGCCATGGCACAGGCAAGAGAGTCAGGATCTGCATTGATTACGACGAGAACGCTATCATCTTTTTTAAATACGTCCCAAAACTCCTCTAATCGAATCTTAGCAGATTTTTTATAAGACTGTTCACAGTGTAAAAAACCGTTTGGTTTTCTCTTTTTCGCCATTAATGGTAACCGTGACAAACTTTATCGACCGAATGGATAACGCTGAAAAA
>JABDPQ010000394.1 GCA_013042695.1 Desulfobacterales bacterium
GGTGTCGGTCTTTGAAGATGACGATGAAGCTTTCGAAATGTGGGAACAGATAGAAGGTCTGCCTGAAGGCCGCATCGTCCGGCTCGATGAAAAGGACAATTTCTGGGCCATGGGTGACACCGGACCGTGCGGACCTTGCTCAGAGATTCATATTGATCAGGGCATAGAAGCCGGTTGTGGCAGAGAAGACTGTGCTGTTGGTTGTGATTGCGACCGCTTCCTCGAGCTCTGGAATCTCGTTTTTATGCAGTTTAACCGCAGTGAGGACGGATCGATGGAGTCATTGCCCAAACCGAGTATTGATACCGGGCTGGGACTTGAGCGCGTTGCTGCCGTGATGCAGGGCAAGTTAAACAATTACGATTCTGACCTCTTTACGCCGATCATCAACCGTCTCGAAACGTTGTCCGGAAGATCGTATGGTATGAGTCCACAGGACGATACGGCCATGCGGGTGATCACTGATCATGTGCGAGCTACGGTATTCCTAGTCGCAGACGGCGTCTTGCCCTCAAATGAAGGCCGTGGCTATGTTCTGAGACGTGTCATGCGCAGGGCAATCCGTTTTGGCAGAAATCTTGGTCTGACAAAACCGTTCTTGCACGAGGCTTGCCTAGCCGTAGCCGAATCAATGCTCGGCGCTTATCCACGGTT
Organism: Desulfobacterales bacterium; assembly: GCA_013042695.1. GTDB lineage: Bacteria > Desulfobacterota > Desulfobulbia > Desulfobulbales > Desulfocapsaceae > JABDPQ01. The sequence continues at coordinate 655 of JABDPQ010000394.1, forward strand.
AATCGATACGGCTGAGCTGCTTGGAAAAGTTGTAACCAATGAAGAGGCTCGGTTCGGGGAAACGCTTGAGCATGGGTTGGCGATGCTCGACGATGAAATACGCCGGCAGGAAAGAGCCGGTACCCCTCGGATCAGCGGCGATTTTATCTTTAAGTTGTATGACACCTTCGGGTTTCCGGTGGATATTGTCCGGGATATATCGCTTGAGCGAGGCCTAGATTTTGATGAGACCGGCTTCAACAGCGCCATGGAGCAACAGCGGGCTCAATCCAGAGCATCCCGCAAAGGTGAGGGGGTTCAGCTCAAAGATGCCGGCGTTAAAAGTCTGCTTAAATCAGGCGATCGTACAGAATTTGTCGGCTATGACACGTTGCACTCTTCTGCAGTTGTAAAAGGGTTGCTCGACAACAATGGTCAGATTGTGGAATCACTATCGGCGGGCGATACTGGACGATTATTCGTTGACAGTTCTCCCTTTTATGCCGAGGCCGGTGGCCAGGTCGGTGATGTTGGAGCAGTGAGTTGGCAAAATGGCAGCGGTGGTATCACGACAACCGCGGCTGAAGCCGAAGGCCTTACCTTGCATGATCTCGAAGTGGCTGTCGGGACGATTTCCTTGGGTGATACCATAGAGCTTGAAGTCTCTCGGGCAGCACGTATGGACACCCAGGCAAATCACAGCGCTACTCATCTGCTTCAATCAGCACTTCGCAACACCCTTGGCGACCATATCAAGCAGGCAGGATCACTAGTTACTCCTGATCGGCTGCGATTTGACTTTACGCACTTCTCTGCGCTTTCTGATAATGAAATCGCTGCGATTGAACAATGGGTTAACGAGCAGATACGGGAGAATATTCCTCTAGGTGTCAAAGTAGTAGATCGGGATGAGGCATTTAATGAAGGAGCAACGGCGCTTTTTGGCGAGAAGTATGGTGATGCGGTTCGTGTGGTGAGTATAGATCCCATCAGTAAAGAGTTGTGCGGAGGCACCCATGTAGCAGCCACCGGCAACATAGGTCTGTTTAAAATTGTTTCTGAAAGTGGCATCGCAGCCGGAGTTCGCAGAATTGAGGCTGTGACAGGAACCCAGGCGGTAATAATGGTTCAGGAAATGACCCAGCGCCTATCGGTGATCGGCAAAAAACTCAATGCGCCGCCAGACGAAATTGCCGTCAAACTTGAGTCCATCCTGGATTACCAGAAGAAACTTGAAAAACAAATTGAAAAGCTCTCAACTCAACTCGCAAGTTCTGATTTTGACACTCTGTTCAGCACTGCTCAGGAAGTAAACGGCGTACAGGTAATAGCAGCCCAGATCCCCCTCGACAGTCCAAAAACACTTCGTGAGGTTGGTGATAAAGTCCGTGACAAAATGGGCAGTGGTATTGCAGTACTAGGCGGTGCGATTAGCGGTAAAGCGGCCTTGCTTGTTATCGTCTCTAAAGATCTAACCGATAGATATAACGCGGGCGACCTGGTCAACAAAACGGCAGCACTGGTTGGAGGCAAAGGCGGCGGCAGGCCAGATATGGCGCAAGCGGGCGGACCCCATGGCGACAAAGTATCTGGAGCCATCGCTGCCGTTCCCGAAATTATTGCTAGCTCGGCGAGAAAGTAGGAAAAGCGGGAGACAGAAAAGAGAGAACAAGTATTCAGGAGGCAGTATTCAGGAGTCAGGAGACAAGAAAACAAGTATTCAGGAGTCAGTATTCAGTATTCAGAATGGAAAAATTAAAACCAAAACGCTGTATTCAAAAGTCGATACATAGAATATAACATTTGGGGCGGCAGAATTCAAAATTCAGTAGTTATTAGTCTGTAGTCAGGCAGCCGCAGAATAATGTTTTAAAATGTTTTCTCCTGAATACTGAATACTGTCTCCTGAATACTCTGCATTTTTAATTCTGAATACTGACTCCTGAATACTGAATACTCTCTTTTTCCCCTATCTTCCCCTTTTTTCCCCCACTAATTAATTGCTTATATGAGCGGCATAATCCAACTCATAATAGCGCCATCTTCTCGCCGGGATGTCCCTGTTTCGTCATGATAAAGTAGTTGACAGGCCACGTTATTTGCAGTAAAGGTTTTTTGCTATTGTGAATGGTCATTCATTTTGCTTATGAGTATCATTCTCAACACGTATTTTCTTGTCTTGAGTTCGGCTATCATTCCTTTGGGAATGTTTACTTTTTTTCATTTTAGTGAATCAGGAGCTTACCAACATGATCACGATTGACATTACTTTGGTGATTCAGATGGTAAACATGGTTGTTCTCATGTTCTTGCTCAACGGGGTGCTTTACAAACCGGTAAAGAATATCCTCAGAGAGCGGTCTGAAAAGCTGCAGGGAATGCAGGGCGATGTGGCAAAATTTGAAAAAAACGCCCGCCTTCGACAAGAAGAGGTAGACGCCAAAATGGCCAAGGCCTCCGGTAAAGCAAAGGCTGCTTTGGATGCCGCCAGGGCTGAGGCCCAGGCTGCTGGTGATGAGAAATTGGCATCAATCAAAGCAGAAGCGGACGCCTTTAAAGACAAGCAGTTGGTGGAGATCAATGAGCAGATTGGTGAAGCTCGTTCCGGGCTCCAGGCTAATCTTGATAGCTTTGCTTCCGATATGGCCAGCAAGATTCTGGGGAGGGCTCTGTAACGATGAAGAAATTTGCGCAAATCACCAGACCCTTTGTCCTTATTGCAGCGCTATGTTTTGCTCTTTCCATCGGAACAGCGATAGCTTCCGAGAAGCCATCTTCGGATGCAACCCACAGCACAACAGCAGAACATGCAGCAGCAGCCGATACTTCCCATGGTGCTCCAGCTGCTGCGCACGCTGAAGAAGGTGCACATGGAGACGGGCATGGCGAGGGCAGTCTTTCATCAACTAAACTAAAAGATCTTTTCTGGCGGGTGATTAACTTTATCGCCCTGATGATTATTCTGGTGAAATTTGGTGCCAAACCGATAGCCAACGGGCTTACCGGAAGACAGAAAAATATAAAAAACGAGATTGATGAGCTTGAAAAGCGCAAAACAGATGCGGAGGCGCAATATCGAGAATTTGAAGCCAAGCTTTCAACCGTAGAAAAAGATATTGATTCCATTGTCGAAAAAGCAGTGGCGCAAGCTGAGGTAGAGAAAACAAAAATAATCGAGAAAGCAGAACAGGCTGCAGATGACATCAAACGTCAGGCTGAGCTGGCTATCCAGCAGGAGATCATGGAAGCCCGCCGCACACTGAAAAATGATGTTGCCGACCAGGCTGCCGCTATGGATGAAGAGTTGATTGTTAAAAATCTGAAACCTGAAGATCAGGCAAAGATTATTGAAGACTATCTAGACAAAGTAGGGGCCGTACAGTGAAACAGACAATACTCGCGAAACGATATGCCAAGGCACTTTTTGCCATTGGTAAGGAAGACGGGAAGTATGAGGCCTATAACGAAGCTCTTCAGGGAGTAGCCGGCCTTGTAGCAGATAACCCGGAAGTGGAAGATGCTCTGACAAATCCCCT